>CANQOW010000018.1 GCA_947625545.1 uncultured Clostridia bacterium | reverse complement strand
AAAAGAAAAAAACAATACAAATAACTTTTTCTTAGTAAACACTATAAATGAATATATAGAAAAAAATAAAGAAAGTATGATACAAAAAATAAAATATATAATAACACTAGATGCAGACACAGACCTTAGTTTAAATTCAGGAATAGAGCTTATAGGAGCAATGGCACATATATTAAATGCACCTATATTAAACGAAAATAACACATTAGTAATAGATGGTTATGGAATAATGCAACCAAGAATAGGAGTAAATATATTAGCAAGTAAAAAAAGTCTATTTGCAGAAATATTTGCAGGGAATGGTGGAACAGATTCTTACACAAATGCAGTATCAGATATATATCAAGACAATTTCAGTGAAGGTATTTACACAGGTAAAGGTATATATGATATAGAAGTATTTGAAAAAGTATTAAATAATGCTATACCAGAAAATACAGTATTAAGTCATGATTTATTAGAAGGAAATTATTTAAGATGTGGTTTAGCATCAGATATTTTATTAATGGACGGGTATCCATATAAATATAATGCATTTATGACTAGACTTCATCGTTGGATACGTGGAGACTGGCAAATAACAAAATGGTTACGGAGAAAAAATAAAAAATAAAGATAATGAAACAATAAAAAATCCATTAAATACATTATCAAAATTTAAAATATTAGATAATTTAAGAAGAAGTCTTTTAGAAGTAAGTGTAGTACTTGCATTTACAATTATTAGCTTTACAACTAAAAATTTATTGTTATATACAATAATATTTTTAAGTATATTAATGCCAACAATTTTAGATTTATTAAATGCAATAATATTTAGAAAAGACGGAACCAAAAAGCAAAAGAAATTTGATAAAAGAATAGGAATAATATCATCTAGCATATTAAGAGGAATAATATCAATTTTAGTATTACCATTTAAAGCATATATGTCATTAAATGCAATTATAAAAACAATATATAGAATGAAAATATCAAAAAAACATTTATTAGAATGGACAACAGCAGAAGAAGCGGAAAACACCTCTAAAACAGACTTATTATCATATATAAAATATATGTCAGTACAAATTATTTTTGCATTAGCAATACTATTACTTACAAAAAACATAATACTAAGCATAATATCTATAATTTGGATAATAGCACCATATTTTATGTGGTATATAAGTAAAGAAAATAAAGAAGAAGTAAAAAATATATCAAAACAAAATAAAGAATATATATTAGAACTTGGAAAAGAAACATGGAATTACTTTAAAACATATATAAACGAAGAAAATAATTATTTACCACCAGATAACTACCAAGAAGATAGGGCACAAAAAATAGTATATAGAACATCATCAACAAATATAGGTTTAGGACTATTAAGTGTAGCATCAGCCTGTGATCTACAATATATAAAATTAGAAGATGCAATAAATCTTTTAGAAAAAATGATAGAAACAATAGAAAAATTACAAAAATGGAATGGACATTTATATAACTGGTATAATACAAAAACATTAATGCCACTAATACCAAGGTATATATCAACTGTTGATAGTGGTAATTTCGTAGGTTATTTATATACTTTACAAGGTTTTTTACAAGAAAAATTAAATCAATATAAAGACCAAAATAAAGTACAAAATTTAATTGAAATAGCAGATAAATTAATACACAACACAGACTTTTCATTTTTATATGATAAAGAAAAAAGCATATTTTCAATAGGGTATAATATAGAAGATGGAAAATTAACAAATTCATATTATGATTTATTAGCATCAGAAGCAAGACAAGCAAGTTTAATTGCAATAGCAAAAAGAGATATACCAGCAAAACATTGGAGTAATTTAAGTAGAACTTTAACAGTATTAGATAAATATAAAGGACTTGTATCTTGGTCTGGAACTGCATTTGAATATTTAATGCCAAATATAAATATACCAAAATATTCAGGAAGTTTATTAGACGAATCTTGTAAATTTATGTTATACAGTCAAAAGAAATATAGTAAAAAATTAGGGATACCTTGGGGAATATCAGAATCTGCATTTAACTTAAAAGATTTAAACCTAAATTATCAATATAAAGCCTTTGGAATACCTTGGTTAGGGCTAAAAAGAGGATTAGCAGACGAAATGGTAGTATCATCTTATGGTAGTGTACTTGCAATTACAGAAGCACCAAATGAAGTAATAGAAAATTTAAAAATACTAGATAAAGAAGGAATGAGGGGAGAATTTGGGTTATATGAAGCCATAGACTATACACCAAATAGAGTACCATTTAATAAAAAATCAGTACCTGTAAAAACATATATGGCACATCATCAAGCCTTAATTTTATTATCGATAAACAACTTTATAAATTCTAATATTTTACAAAAAAGATTTATGAGTAATCCAGAACTAAAAACTATTGATATATTATTACAAGAAAATATGCCAGAAAATGTAATAATAACAAAAGAACGAAAAGAAAAAATAGATAAAATAAAATATGTAGGTTATAACAGTTATATAGAAAATGTATATACAAAAATAAATGAAAAAATAAATAATTACAATTTAATCTCAAATGGAGATTATTGTGTAATTATGGACGAAAAAGGAAATGGATATAGTAAATATAAAAATATACAAATAAATAGATTTAAAGAAACACAAGATTTTGAACAAGGAATATATTTTTATATTAAAAATATTAGAACAAAAAAAGTGTGGAAATCAACATTTTTAAATAAAGAAGATAAATTTAGAGTACACTTTACAGTAGATAAAGATAAATTTGTAAGAATTGATGAAAATATAGAAACAGTTACAGAAATAATAGTAGCACCAAATGAAAATGTGGAAATAAGAAGAATAGAATTAACAAACAAAGGAAATGTAGAAGAAATATTAGAAATAACAAGTGTTTTAGAACCAATATTATCAAATAAAGAGCAAGACTATGCACACCCTACCTTTAACAATTTATTTTTAAAATATAATATATTAGAAGACAACACAATTTTAATAACAAGAAATAAAAGAGGAAAAGTAGAGCCTATACATTTTGGAGTAAATTTATTTCCAAATTGTGAGACAATAGGAGATTTAGAATACGAAATAGATAAAGATAAACTTTATGAAAATGGAGATACAATAATTCCAAAAGCAATAAAAGATTCAAAACCATTTTCAAAAAATTTAGGATTAGTAACAGAGCCAATAATAGCATTAAAAAGAACAATAAAAGTAAAACCAGGAGAAACTGCAACATTAAATTTAATAATGTCAGTAGCAGAAAATGAAGAAGAAGTAAAAAATAATTTAACAGTATACGAAAATAATGAAAAAGTAGAAAGATGTTTTGAAGTATCAAGAGCAAGAGTAGAGGAAGAAGCAAGATATTTAGGCATAACTGGAAGTAATATAGAAAACTTTAAGAAAATATTTTCATATTTACAATTTCAAAACCCTACAAAAAAATTATATATAAATAAACTACCTAAAATTTCATATAAACAAAGTGATTTATGGAAATATGGAATTTCAGGGGATTTGCCAATATTACTTGTAAAAATAAAAGATATAAACGATATAAATGTAGTAAAAGAAGTATTAAAAGCCTATGAATTTTTTAAAGTAAAAAATATACAAATAGACTTAGTAATACTTGATGAAGAAGAAAATATATATGAAAGATATGTGCAAGAAGCAATTATAAATGAAATATTAAGTATGCAATTATCATATATGCAAAATATTAGTGGAGGAATATTTTTATTAAATACGAATGAGATAGAAGATGTGAATTTGTTGCTATTTAGAGCAAATTTATTAATAGAAGCAAATAAGGGAAACTTAAATACAATTTTAAATGAAATAGAAGAAGACTATTTAGAAACAATAAAAAATATTGGAAATGATAATATACAATATGAAGCGGTAAAAACAAGTGAAAACAATAACTATAAATTAGAAATAGAAAATTTAAAATACTATAACGAATATGGAGCATTCTCACAAGACGGTAAAGAATATATTATAAAAATAAATAATGAAACAACACCACCAACAGTTTGGAGTCATATAATTGCAAATGAAAACTTTGGAACATTAGTTACAAGTAACATGGGAGGATTTACATGGAGCAAAAATAGTAGATTAAATAGATTAACAACATGGTCAAACGATTCAATATTCGATACACCATCAGAAATAATATATTTAAAAGACGTAGACACAGGAGAAATATCTTCATTAGGAAGTAAGCCAATAAAACAAAGTGGAGATTACTATGTTATATATGGATTTGGATATGCAAAATATATTCATTCAAGTTTAGGAATAATACAAGAAGACGAGATATTTGTACCACGAGAAGATAGTGTAAAAATTAATATAATAACATTAAAAAACACAATGCCAAATAAGAAAAAATTAAAATTATATTATTATATAAAACCAGTATTAGGAGAAGATGAAATAAAAACTAATGGATATATAGATACAAAGTTTAATAAAAATTCAAATATAATATATTCAAAAAATCTATATGGAGAGGACTTTTCAAAGATTTTTTATGTATCAAGTAGTGAGAAAATATTTTCATATACAGGAAGCAAAAAAGAATTTATAGGAAAAGGGACATTATCAAATCCTGATGGATTAAAAAAAGTAAGACTTGCAGAAGAAAACACATTAGGAATAGATAATTGTATAGCAATACAAATTGATGTAGAATTAGAAAGTTATGAAAATAAAGAAATATCTTTAATTATAGGAGAAGAAGACACAATATTAGAGGCACAAAATAAAGCATATAAATATTGTAAATTAAATAATTGTAAAGAAGAATTGAACAATATAAAAAATTATTGGAAAGAAAATTTAAGTAAGCTACAAGTAAATACACCAGTAGAATCAATAAATATATTATTAAATGGTTGGCTCGTATATCAAACAATAGTATCAAGATTATGGGCACGTTCTGCATTTTATCAGTCAGGTGGAGCATTAGGGTTTAGAGACCAATTACAAGACACATTAGGGTTAAAATATATATATCCAGAAATAATGAGAAATCAAATAATAAAACACAGTAAACACCAATTTAAAGAGGGAGATGTAGAACATTGGTGGCATGATGAAACAGGAAAAGGAATTAGGTCAAAAATATCAGATGACTTATTATGGCTAGTATATGTAGTTTCAGAATATATAGAATTAACAGGAAATTATGATATCTTAGATGAAGAAACACCATTTTTATCAGGAGAAGAATTAAAATTAGGAGAAGACGAAAGATACGATTTATTTAATGAAGGAGAAGAAAAAGCAAGTATATATAATCATTGCATAAGAGCAATAGAAAAAACATTAAACTTTGGGAAAAATAATCTACCTAAAATAGGAACAGGGGACTGGAATGATGGATTTAGTAATGTAGGAGAAAAAGGAATTGGTGAAAGTGTATGGCTAGGATTTTTCTTATATATAATATTAGAAAGATTTATACCAATATGTAAAAAGAAAAATGATATAGAAAGAGTAGAAAAATACAAAAAAGTACAAGAAAATTTAAAAAAGACATTAAACACAGTAGGTTGGGACGGAAGATGGTATAGAAGGGCATTTACAGATAATGGAGATATATTAGGAAGTATAGTAAATGAAGAATGTAAAATAGATAGCATAGCACAATCTTGGTCTGTAATATCAAATGCAGGAGATAATGATAAAAAATATATATGTATGGAAAGTTTAGAAAATCATTTAGTAGATAAAGAAAACGGAATAATAAAACTTTTAGACCCTCCGTTTGAAAAAAGTAAATTAGAACCGGGTTATATAAAAGCATATTTACCGGGAGTAAGAGAAAATGGTGGTCAATACACACATGCAGCAGTATGGACCATAATTGCAGAATGTAAGTTAGGTTTTGGAGATAAAGCCTATGAATTCTTTAAAATGATAAACCCAATAGAACATTCAAAAACATTAGAACAGGCAAACAAATACAAAGTAGAGCCTTATGTAATAGCAGCAGATATATATGGAACACAAAATTTAAAAGGTAGAGGAGGTTGGACTTGGTACACAGGTTCAAGCAGTTGGTATTATAAAGCAGGAATAGAATATATTTTAGGTTTAAAAATAGAAAATAAATATTTAAAAGTAGAGCCATGCATACCAAAAGAATGGAAGGAATATAGTATGCAATACAAATATGGAACATCAACCTATAATATAAAAGTAAAAAATCCTAACTTAAAAAACACAGGAGTAGAAAAATTTATAGTAAATGGTGAAGAAATAAAAGAAAAGAAAATTTTATTGCAAGACAATAGCAAAATTTATAATATAGAAATTTGTATGTAATTTTTTAAAGTTATATTAAATTACTGCATTAGAAAATTAAAAATTATATGTAAAAAATTAGGAGGAAAAATGTTATCACAAATACTTGTATTAATTATATTAATATTCATTAACGCATTTTTCGCAGCAACAGAAATAGCATTTATATCATTAAATGATGTAAAAATAGAATTAAAAGCAAAAGAAGGAAATAAGAAAGCAAAAAAAATAGAAAAAATGTTAAAAGATCCAAGCAAATTTTTAGCAACAATACAAATAGGAATAACATTAGCAGGATTTTTATCAAGTGCATTTGCATCAGATACCTTTGCAAGTTTAATAGCACCAAAATTATATAATCTATTTCCATTTTTATCACTTCAAATTTGGCAAAATATATCAATAATACTAATAACAATAATATTATCATACTTTACCTTAGTATTTGGAGAATTAGTACCAAAAAGAATAGCAATGAAATATGCTGAAAAATTAGCATATTTAGCAGTTGGAATAATAAAAATAATATCAATATTAACATTACCATTTGTAAAACTTTTAACATTTTCAACAAATATAATATCAAAAATATTTGGAGTAACAGGAACAGAAGAAGAAAATGTAAGCGAAGAAGAAATAAAAATGATGGTAGATGTTGGAGAAGAAAAAGGCACCATTGAAACAGGCGAAAAAGAAATGATAAACAATATTTTTGAATTTAATGATAGAGTTATTTCAGAAATAATGGTGCCTAGAACTCAAATGTATGCATTAGATTGTGAGCTTACAATATTTGAAGCAATAAATATGTTAAATGAAGATACAAGATATAGTAGAATACCAGTCTATGAAAAAAATATAGATAATATTATAGGAATGTTATATGTAAAAGACCTAGTATTAACAAATAAAAGTAGAAGTACAAAATTAAAAAATATAGCAAGAGAAGCAACTTATGTATTAGAAAGCGTATATATTGATGATGTATTTAAAGAGTTGAAAAGAAAGAAAAAACAAATAGCAGTAGTAGTAGACGAATATGGAGGAACAGCAGGACTTGTAACTATGGAGGATATTTTAGAAGAAATAGTTGGAGAAATATATGATGAATATGATGTAGAACAAGAAAAATATAAAAAAATAGATAATAACACTTATTTATTTGATGGAGAAATACCAATATATGAAGTAGAAAAAATATTAGGTATAGACTTACCAGAAGGAGATTATGATACGCTTTCAGGATATCTTTTATTTGAATTAAATAGAATTCCAGAAGATGATGAAAAAGACATAATTGTAGAAACAAGTAAGGTAAATTATAAAATAGAAAAAATTGAAAGCAATAGAATTATAAATGTAAAAGCATGTAAAATATAATAATAAAATGTGAAACAAAAACAATAAAATTTTAAAAAATGTTTCACATAAATTTAAGTGTTGATAAATTCCATATTTTGTAGTAAAATATATAAGTAAAATATTGAAAGGAAAGAAAATTATGGAAAAATTTTATATAACAACACCAATATATTATCCAAGTGGAAAATTTCATATAGGAACTGCATATACAGAAGTATTAGCAGACACAATAAAAAAATATAAAAAATTACAAGGTTATGATAGCTTCTTATTAACAGGAACAGATGAACATGGTCAAAAAATAGAAAACAAAGCAAAGGAAGCAAACCTAGAGCCAAAAGAATATGTAGATATTCAAGTAAAAAGTGCAAAAGAACTATGGGAAAAAATGAAAATAGATTATGATAAATATATAAGAACAACAGACGAATATCATATTAAAGCATGTCAAAAAATATTTGAAAAATTTTTAAAACAAGGCGATATTTATAAAGGAACATATGAAGGTTGGTATTGTGAGCCATGTGAATCATTTTTTACAGAAACACAATTAGTAGATGGTAAATGCCCCGACTGTGGTAGAGAAGTTAAAAAAATGCAAGAAGAAGCATATTTCTTTAATATGAAAAAATATGTAGATAAACTTTTAAAATACTATGATGAACATCCAGACTTTATTAAACCAGCATTTAGAAAAAATGAAATGATAAATAACTTTATAAAACCAGGATTAGAAGATTTATGTGTAACTAGAACTTCATTCGATTGGGGAATAAAAGTTACAAGTGATACAAAACACGTTATTTACGTTTGGCTAGATGCCTTAATGAACTATATAACAGCATTAGGTTATACATCAGAAGATGAAGAATTATTTAAGAAATACTGGCCAGCAGATGTACAAATAGTTGGTAAAGATATAGCAAGATTTCACTTAATATATTGGCCAATTTTCTTAATAGCACTAGACTTACCATTACCAAAAACAATTTTAACACATAACTGGATAACAATGAAAGATGGAAAAATGTCTAAATCAAAAGGAAATGTTATATATCCTGAACAACTTATAAATAAATATGGCTTAGATGCTACAAAATATTTCTTATTAAGAGAAGTACCAATTTCAACAGATGGTTTATTTACACCAGAAGGGTTTATTCAAAGATATAATTACGATTTATGTAATGATTTAAGCAATTTATTAAATAGAACAGTTTCAATGGTAAATAAATATTTTGAAGGAGTCGTACCAAATTATAATGGTACACCAAATGAAGTTGATTTAGAATTTGAAAAAGAAGCGGAAAATGCTATTTTAGAATATGAAAAATATATGAAAGATTATGAAATATACAACTCAATTCAAGAAACATGGAATTTTATTGCAAGAACAAATAAATATATAGATGAAACTGCACCATGGGTACTTGCAAAACAAGTTGAAGGAGAAAGTGAAGAAGAAATAAAAATAAAACAAGAAAAATTAAAATCTGCAATGTATCATTTAATAGCAAGTTTAAAAGAAATAGCAATATTAATTAGACCATTTATGGAAGAAACTTCAACTAATATTTTAAATCAAATAGGAATAGATAGTAAATCTATTACATGGAATTCTTTAAAAGAATATAAAAATATAGAAAATATAAAGGTCATTGAAAAAGGTGAACCAATATTTATGAGACTTAATTTAGAAGAAGAAGTAGAATACATTAAAAATTTAATGAAAAATTAAAAAATATAAAATTATATAACAAAATTAAAAAATTTATTTAAAAATATTATTTATTATGATAAAAATCTAAAACTAAAAATCCAGTGATAAAATTTCACTGGATTTTGACTATCTATTATAACCTTGTTTATTTAAGTATTTTATAGTTTCATGTTTTAATTCTTCTGCTTTAGTTAATTTTCTAGTTAATACAGGTAAAAAAAGTTGTTTTCTATTTGTAATTAAATTATTAATTTCATTAGAATTAATATCAAAATTATTATGAATATAATTATTAATAACATTTAATTGTTGAATATCTTCTGAAATTAAATCATTATACTTATTGTCTTCTAAAAATAATTCAATATCTGCTAAAACACTATTCATATCAATATTATCTTTAATTAGCATATTACGATTTAATTTATCCGTTATTACATAGCGTTTAAAAGAAATATTTTCTTCTTTAAAAGCAGTAGTACCATCTAATTTCTCAAAAAGTTTTTTAAAAATATTTCTAGCATGTAAATTATTTTCTTCATTTTCAATTTTACTTAATTCTGCTTGTATTCTAGTGTTTGTGACTGCATCAAATAAATTTTTCTTTTTATCATTTTCAGATAAATTTGCTAAACTTTCTTCTTCAAAAACAAAATCCTTCATCTGTATTCCTCTTTCTTTTATTTTTTTAATTATATCATTTAAGATATTTATGTGTCAATGAAAAATAAAAGAAACACTAAATATTATTGTTGTAATTCATTTTTTACTTGATTAATTTCATCTTGTGTAGCAGGTTGAGCCGGTTTATAATATCCTTTAGTTTGAGCAACTTTAAATAATTCAAATTGAAAACTTTCACAAGTATTTCTTATTTGTTGAATAGTTTGTCTAAGTTGCATATTTTCAGTTTCATTAATAACACCTTGATAAGTAGTTAGTTCAGATTTTGTAGAATCTAAAATATCATTAACCATAGTTTTTTCTTCCATAAAAACCTCCATTTTAGCTTTTTTCTGCTTAATAAATAAAATAATTTAATTATTTAAAAAAGACATTAATTTTTGTTTTGTATTTAATGCATCTTGAGCAGACTTCGTAAAAATTTGTTTAATTTGAGGGTCTACACATTGATTAGCATAGTTATTTAATTTTTCATAAGAAGTCTCATGAACACCAACTAAATGTCTTATATTTTGTAATTCAACTTGACTAAGATTAGCCATAAAAATTCATTCCTTTCCGGTACAAATTTAGAATAAAAAATAAATAAGATATTTTTTAAACTAATTACCTTTAAAATACTTAATATAATTATGTACAAAATAAAAAATGAATATACAAAAACATTAACAAATTAAAAATATAAAGCATATTATATGAAAAGGAGGGATTAAAATGTATACAGATTATAATAATTTTAATCAATTTTACGGATTCAACGATTATAACATGAGGGATTATAATATGAGAGATTATAACCTAAGAAGCACTGAACAAATGAAAAATACATATGATGACGAATTAATTTCACCAAATCAAGCAATAGAATTAATAAGAACATCAGTAGGAAATGAAAGGGAAGATGAATTATTTTATGATAATTTAATAAAAATAGCACCAACAGATAAGGAAAAAGATATTATAAAAAGCATTAGAGATGACGAGAGAAAACATAATAAAATATTAAGAGAATTATATTACAATTTTACAGGTCAAATGATACCACCTGATACTTTAAATCAAGGTACAGAAAGCAAATTATCATATAAGGAATTATTAGAAAAAGCTTTATTTGGAGAATTAGATGCAGTTGTAAAATATAGAAAAATATTAGGAAAAATGCCTAGTGGAGATAGTTATATTTTACTAATGTCAATAATGACAGATGAAATAAAACACGCTAATAAATATAATTTTTTAATAGCAACTGCAAAATAATATAGATTAAATTTAAACTTCAAAATAAAGTACTTTAAATGTACTGAATTAAAAAATTTAAACATTTTTTTAGGTACTAGGCATAAAAATTAGGAATGAACTCTATATTGTATAGGACTCATTCCTTTTAGTTTGCCATTTATATTTGCTTTATATTTTCAATTTCTACTTTACTTAAACCAGTAATTTCAATGATGGTATCAATATTCATTTTTTTAAGCAACATTTTTTTAGCTATTGCAATTTTTTCTTGATTTATACCTTGTTCCATACCTTTTTGTATACCCTGTTCTACCCCTTGTTTCATGCCCTGCTCTATACCTTCTTGTATGCCTTGTTCTATGCCTTGTTTCATACCCTGCTCTATGCCTTGTTTCATACCCTGCTCTATGCCTTGTTTCATACCTTGCTCTACGCCTTGTTTCATACCTCGTTCTACGCCTTGCTTCATACCTTTTTCTATACCTTTTTCTATGCCCATTTCTATACCCTTTTGCATACCTTGTTTCATACCATCTTTTAAAACCTTATTAGTTAAATAATCAATTCTAGAAGCCTCATCACAAGCAGCCTTAAATTTTAAAAATTCTAATCTTTTTAATTCTGCATCACCACTTAAAAATTCTAATTCCTCATGTGCTTTTTTAATTTTTTTATTATTTTTAATTGCCATTTGAATCAACTCCTTATTCATACCATCTATAAAAGTTAGCCACTGCTCTAATCTGTTATTTAAGTCAGGGTGTTGTTTCCTAAATTTAGGTAGTTCAATAAAATGATATTTCAACGATTTTATCATTTCATAATTTCTATGTTTTTTTGCAACAGTTATTGTCTCAGTATGATAATCAGGTAGGCTTGTAAATTCATAATCGAGAATATTTATCATAATAATATCTTTCATATCCCTATATTTTTCGCCTAATGATAATTGTTCACTCATTAATTTACCAGCATAAAATAAAGATCTTTTTTCAATATCTTTATTATCAACAATTTGCATTTCAACATTAACAACAATTCTATTATTTAGAGTAGCCTTAATATCTAAAACACCAAATTTATTAGTTTTAGATAATCGTTCTAATCTTGCTTCTGGTACTATTTCAATTTTATGAATTTGTATGTCTAGAATACTTTCTAAAAAATCCTTTAATAAGCCTTCATTACCTTTTTTACTAAATAATCTATTAAATACAAAATCCATTTTTAAAGATAATAAATTGTCCATTAATTTCCTCCTATATTTTAACATTTTGCCATTTTGTTTGCAAGAGTTTTTTAAAAATTTATAAAATTTAAGAGAACAATTAATTTATTGCTAAAAATAATATACCTCCTTTCAAGTTATTTTTTAATATTTTAATTGATTAAATTTAGGCGAATTGCCTTGATTTTATTTTGATATTTTCAAAAGTTGTCTTAAATATGTATTGAATTAACATATTATGAAAAAATATAACTAAAACAATAAAAATTGTTTCCTAAAATTTACATATTAAATATATATAATAAAAACATAAAAAAGTCAAGAAAAATATTTCGACAAAAAAAGACATGATTTAATAAATTTGAATAATAAAATAAAAATATAAAACTAGAAAAAACAATATTTTTTAAAAAAGTTGTTATTTTGTGAACGAAAATTTTGCACGAACATACATTTTTATATAAGAACTTAAAAAAACTTGACAAAACAACTACTTAGTTGTAAAATATAAGCATTAAATAAAAGGAGAAATTTATGCAAAATAATAATAAAAAAACACTTAAAATAGGAAGTTTCAAAACAGAAATATATTTAGCAATAATAGCAATATTATTAATAATAATATGCATACAAAATTCAGTACTAATAGTACCTTCAATAATAATATATGCATTAATATTGTTATACACATTTTGGAATGATAATAAAAGAAAAACAGAAATAACAGAACACATTCAAGAAATCACAGGAAATGTTGAAACAGCAGCAAAAAATTCATTAGCAAACTCACCATTTCCATTAATATTAATGGAAACAGATGGAAACATTGTATGGAAAAACTTTAAATTCAATAATGAATTTGCCAATATAGATATAAAAAATATATTAATAGATACAGTAAAAGAAATAAAATTAGAATTAGAAAAAAGAACAAATAAAAAAGATAAAACAATAGAAAAAGAAATAAATATAGAAAAGAAAACATACAAAATAGTTGGAGAATATGTAAAAGTAAAACAAAAAGGAAGAAATAAACAAACAGTATATACACTATTACTATATTTTATAGACCAAACAGACTATCTAAACGCATTAAAAGAAATAAAAGAATCAAAAACATGTGTGGGAATATTAAAAATAGATAATTATGAAGAAACAATAAAAGAAATATCACCAGAAACAAGACCACAAATACTTGCAGAAATAGAAAAGAATATATATGAATGGGCATCAAATGCAAATGCTATGATAATAAAAACAGAAAAAGACACTTATGTAATAACATTTGAAAATAAATATTTAGAAAAAATAAAAGAAAACAAATTTGAAATATTAGACAGTGTTAAAGAAATAGATGTACAAGGAATTTTACAAATAACTTTAACAATAGCAATTTCAAATGATGGAGAAACAAACCAAGAAAAATATAAAACAGCAATAGCAACAATGGATGTAGCATTAGGAAGAGGAGGAGACCAAGCTGTAATTAGAGAAGATGGAAAATATGAATTCTTTGGTGGAAGAACACAAGAAGTAGAAAAAAGAACAAAAGTAAAAGCAAGAATAGTAGCACACGCACTAGAAGAATTAATAATAGAAGCAAATGATGTAATGATAATGGGACATACAAATGGGGATATAGACTCAATGGGTTCAAGTATGGGCTTATATAGATTAGCAAAAAATCTTGAAAAAGAAGCACACATAGTAAATAACACATTTGGCTTATCATTAAGTAGTTTTATAGAAACAATAAAAGAAAATGAAGAATATAAAGATGTTTTTTATGATAAAGCAGAAGCAATGTCAAAAATAACATCAAAAACACTATTAATAGTAGTAGATACACATAAGAAAAGTTATGTAGAAGTACCAGAACTATTAGAAAAAACAAATAAAATAGTAGTAATAGACCATCATAGAATAAGTACAGACTATATAGATAATGCAATATTAACTTTCCATGAAGTATATGCATCATCTGCATCAGAACTTGTAACAGAACTACTACAATATGCAAATAAAGAGCCAGAAATAACACCCTTAGAAGCAGAAAGCCTATATGGAGGAATAATGGTAGATACCAAAAACTTTACATTTAAAACAGGGGTAAGAACATTTGAAGCAGCAGCATATTTAAGAAAATGTGGTGTAGATATAATAAAGGTAAAAAAATGGTTTCAAAGTGATTTACAAAGTTACAACCTAATTGCAGAAATAGTAAAAAAAGCAGAAGTTATAAATGATACAATAGCAATATCAATATACGATAAAAAAGATAAAGACGCCAACCTAATTTGTGCAAAAGCAGCAGACGAATTATTAACAATAAGCACAATAACAGCATCATTTGTTATAGGATATTTAGGAGAAAAAGTTTGTATAAGTGGAAGGTCATTAGGAGATGTTAATGTACAATTAATACTAGAACAACTAGGTGGTGGAGGCCATATAACCTTAGCAGGAGCACAAGTTGAAGGAATGACACAAGAAGAAGTAAAACAAGAGTTAATTAAAATCATAAAACAATACTTTAATCAAAGTGAAACCTAAATAAAAAAGAAAGGGTGAAGAAAATGAAAGTAATTTTATGTGCAGATATAAAAAATGTAGGTAGAAAAGATGAAGTAATAAATGCAAGTGATGGATATGCAAGAAACTTTCTATTTCCAAGAAAACTAGCAGTACCAGCAGATAAAGAAAATATGAGTAAACTACAAGCAAAACAAGAATCAAAAGAATATAAAAGAGGACTAGAATTAGAAGAAGCAAAAAAAGTTGCTAATAAATTAAATGAAATAACATTAGAAATAAAAACAAAATCAGGAGAAAATGGAAAATTATTTGGTTCAATAACATCAAAAGAAATATCACAAAATCTAGAAGAGCAATACAAAATAATTGTTGATAAGAAAAAAATAAATTTAAAAGAACCAATAAAAAATATAGGGACAACTATTGTAGATATAAAGTTATTTGAAGGAGTAACTGCAAAACTAAAAGTAATGATAATTGAAGGGAATTGAATGAAAGTATGGAACTAGGAAAAATACCACCAAACGATATAGAAGCAGAACAAGCAATATTAGGTTGTATGCTAACAGATAAAGATGCTGTAATCTCTGCATTAGAAATATTAAAAGAAGAAGATTTTTATAGAGAAGATAATAAAGCAATATATTCAGCAATAACAAATCTATATAATAGGGCAGAACCAATAGATATAATTACAGTAAAAGCAGAATTATCTTCAATAGGTAAATTAGAAAGCGTTGGGGGTCTAGAATATCTTGCAGAATTACCAGATAAAGTTCCAACAACAGCAAATGTAGATAGATATATAAAAATAGTAGAAGAAAAATCAATTTTAAGAAACTTAATAAAAACATCAAATGAATTAATAACATTAGGATATGATGATACACAAGAAGTTGATACCATAATAGATGTTGCAGAAAAGAAAATATTTAACTTAATGCAAAATAGAAATCAAAAAGGATATACACCAATAAAAGATGTATTAGTAGAAACATTTGCACAACTAGAACAATTATACAATCAAAAACAAGCCGTAACAGGTGTGCCTACGGGTTTCTTAGATTTAGACCATAGAACATCAGGATTACACAAATCAGATTTAGTTTTAATTGCTGCAAGACCAGCAATGGGAAAATCTGCATTTGCAATAAATATAGCAGCAAATGCAGCATTAAGAGCCAAAACACCAGTTATAATATTTAGTTTAGAGATGTCAAAAGAACAGGTTGTAAGTAGAATTCTATCAAGTGAAGCAATGGTAGATAGTAACAAAATTAGAACAGGAAAAATAGAAGAAGATGATTGGGGAAAATTAGCAGGTTCATTAGGACCACTTTCAGAAGCAGAAATATATATAGATGATACACCAGGAATATCAATTACAGAAATAAGAGCAAAATGTAGAAAACTAAAATTAGAAAAAGATATTGGACTTGTAGTTATAGACTATTTACAATTAATACAAGGAACAGGAAAAAGAAACAGTAGTCGTGAGCAAGAAATATCAGAAATAAGTAGATCATTAAAAATATTAGCAAAAGAATTAGATGTACCAGTAATTGCATTATCACAATTATCAAGAGCAGCTGAAGCAAGACCAGACCATAGACCAATGTTGTCTGATTTACGTGAATCTGGTGCAATAGAGCAAGATGCAGATATTGTAATGTTTTTATATAGAGATGATTATTATAATCAAGATTCTGAAAAGAAAAATATAGCAGAAGTTATAATTGCAAAACATAGGGCAGGAGCAACAGGAACAGTTGAATTATTGTGGTTAAGTAACTTTACAAAATTTGCAAACATTGAACGTTACAGAGATTAAAGAGGAGTAAATGAAAGAAGAAATTTTAAAAACAATAAAAGAGTATAAACAAATAGAAAATGGAGATAGTATAATAATAGGAGTTTCAGGCGGTCCAGACTCAATGTGCTTACTTAATGTTTTAAATGAAATAAAAGAAGAAAAAATAATCAATTTTAAAATATATGTAGCACATGTAAATCATATGATTAGAGAAGAAGCAGATTCAGACGAAGAATATGTTAAAAAATTCTGTGAAGAAAAAGATATTCCATTTTTTTCAAAAAAAATAGACGTAAAAAATGAAGCAAAGAAAAATAAAATAGGAACAGAAGAAACAGGAAGAAAATCTAGATATGATTTTTTTGAGGAAATATTAGTAAAAACAAATTCAAATAAAATAGCAACAGCACATACAGCAAATGATAATGCAGAAACCGTATTAATGAATATAATAAGAGGAAGTGGAACATCAGGTTTAAAAGGCATACTACCCGTAAGAGAAAATAAATATATAAGACCATTAATAAATACATCAAGAGAAGAAATAGAAAAATATTGTGAAGAAAAAAATTTGAATCCAAGAATAGATAAAACAAATAAAGAAAACATATACACAAGAAATAAAATTAGAAATCAATTAATACCATATATAAAAGAAGAATTTAATCCAAATATCATAAAAGCACTAAATAGATTATCTGAAATTTCATGTATTGAAAACGAATTTATACAAAATATAGTAGAAAAAAAATATAAAGAGATTGTAATAGAAGAGAAAAAAGAACAAATAGAATTAGATTTAAAAAAGTTTAATTCCCAAGAAACAGTTATAAAAAGTAGAATAATATTATATACTATTAATAAATTACTAGGGAACTGCCAAGGAATAGAATTAATTCACATAAAAGATATAATAAAACTATGTGAAAACAATATTGGAAATAAATTTTTAATACCAAATAAAAAAATAAAAATAATTGTAAAAAATAAAAAAATTTTTTTCTTACCTAATATGTAGTTCCGTAAATAAAACCCTACATACAAGCAAGTTACAAAGAAAAAACTTTTAAAAAAAGTATTGAAAAGTAAAATTAAATGTGATATAGTTCAAAAAGTAAAATTTTATACATAGGAGGTTTAATTAAATTGAAGAATGGTTTAAAAACACTAGCAATGTGGATTATAATAGGTATAATTTTCATTGTAGTATTATCGTCAATATTAGATAACTCAGATACAAAAATGAGTTATTCAGATTTAATTAATAAAATAGAAACAGGAGAAGTTACAGAAATAGAAATAGCATCAGGTGGAGAAAAAGCATACGTAAAATTAAAAGGAGATAATGTTGAAAAAGAAGTAAATATTCCAAGCTTAGATAGTTTTGTAGATTATTCAACAGACTACTTAAAAGCAGGAACAATAAAATTATCAGAAAAATCTGAATCAATATTTATAACAATATTAGGATTATTATCACCATTTGGAATATTAATAATATTCTTTATATTCTGGTTCTTTATGATGAATAGTCAACAAGGTGGAAATAAAACAGTATCATTTGGAAAAAGCAAAGCAAGAGTAATGACACCAGCAGATAAAAACAAAATAACATTTGCAGATGTAGCCGGAGTTGACGAAGAAAAAGAAGAATTAGAAGAAATAGTAGAATTCTTAAAAAATCCAAAGAAATTTACAGACATGGGAGCAAGAATACCAAAAGGAGTATTATTAGTAGGTCAACCGGGAACTGGTAAAACACTACTTGCAAAAGCAGTTGCAGGAGAAGCTGGAGTACCATTCTTCATAATGAGTGGTTCAGACTTCGTAGAAATGTTTGTTGGTGTTGGTGCCTCAAGAGTAAGAGATTTATTTGAACAAGCAAAGAAAAACGCC
>CANQOW010000017.1 GCA_947625545.1 uncultured Clostridia bacterium | reverse complement strand
GCTAAGTTTTGTTCTTCTTCTGGTCTTGTTGCAATTAAATAATATATTAATGCTTTTAATAGCATTTCTGCCATATCGTCCCAATATGGATCTGAAGATTTTTCTGTTCCTTGTCCTTTTACTATCGTATTTGCTATAACATCTACGTCTAATTCACTTGATATATGCATTAAAGGGTTATATCCATCGCTAAATTGTGGTCTTACTAGGTTTAATACTTTTATTTCATATCCATTTTTTTTCAAATATCCCGCAGTTCTATCGTATAATTCTCCTTTAGGGTCTGTAAAAATATATGAACCTAACATTTGGCTAGCATTTGGTATTGAATATGATGCTGATTTACCAGAACCTGATCCGTCCAACTATTAATACATTGACATTTCCTCTTTTATCTACTGGTAAATAATTATTTTCTGCAAGTATTATTCCATTTTTATTGCTTAATATTGAATATTGTTCTCCGCCTTCACACCAATCACTTGAACCGTGTTCTATATCTTTATATTCATTTCCTTTTGATTTACTTAATGAAATTAATACTAATATTAAAAATATTGCTGTAAATATTAGTAATGTTTTTCCAAATTGCCCTATATATTCTGGCATTAATGTTTCACTAAGTGTTTTACCAAAATCATTATATGCAGTAAACATTTCTGTAAACATTGAAGTTCCACTTATTTGTGCTTTTGTAATACTGTGTGATAAAGGCATAATTAGTGCTATAGTAAATATTAACCATAGCACTGTATATATTATTAAATTTGTTTTATTTTTTCTTATTGCTGCTTTTAACTTATATCCCATAAAATTCACCTTCTTTAGTTTTTATCTAGCTTCAACTTCTTTATTGTTCTTGTTTTTAGAAGTTGTAAGTATTTTTCCGTCCTTTGCTTTTCTTATAATTTCACCTTTTTCATTTATTTCTATATCATAGTCTACTAGGTCTATTTCTATATAATTATTTTCTAAATTTTTTTCATTTGCTATTTCTAATTGTTTTGCGTGTTCTGGTGGCATTGTTATTTTTTCGTTTTCGTCTGTTGTAAATTCACCTATTACTAATTTTAAATTTTTTGAACCTCCATTTGTCTGTTCCTTTTTTCCCATAATTAATTATCCTCCCTTAATTTAAGTATCTTCTCTTATTTCAAATGCGAAATATGATTTATATGGTTTTAATTTACATTTTCCTTTTATTTCATTGGTTTTTTCATCAAAATATAATACTGGTTTTATTTCTTCTGTTGTTTCTGGATCTATTATTGATATAGGTCTTTTTAAATTTGGTGTATATGAAAAATTTTTATATTCTGTTTCTTCTTCTGAATATAGTTCGTTAAATTTTATTGGAATTGGTTTTTTTGATATTTTTACTTTATCGTCTTGTAATAGTCCTGTATTTACTACTACCCTTTCTTTTCCAAATGATAATATTACTAATGAATCTCCTTCGTCTGATGGTTCATCAATGAAAAAAGTTTTCTTTTTTCCCTCACTTCTTATTTCTTCCATATATTCTAGCCTTTCTACTGTGTATTTTGGTGAGTCTTTTAAGAATTCTTTTTCTGTTTTATTTACTTTATATATTACTGTGTTTACCTCATTTGGATCTGTTATGCTGAAATGTTTTCCTTGTAATCTTTCCATTACATGCACCTCATTCCTATGATTTTTGTTATGCATAGTTTTTCTTTTGTTTTCACTACTATACATAATTATACACTTTTTTATGTCGATTGTCAACATTTTTACCTTGTTTCACTTATTTTTATTGTTTTTGTTCATTTACGCTATATTTTTTACGTTAAATTTTTATTATTTATGCGAGCGTGAAACGAAAATTATATTTTTTTCTAATGATTTCGACCTTATGTTTTGCCCAAGCATTATAGTACGATTCATAAGATATACTAATACATATTTATTTCCGCCTACCTTTGTAAGTAATATATTTAATTTGACTTGTTCCTTGTTGGTCGTCTCGCAAGAGACTGTATAGAGCATTGCTCTTACAGTCTCTAACTCGCTTCCATGCTACGCGGAACTAAAGTAAATTAAATATATTACTTACAAACGGCTAGGTACTGCTATAAAATTTATATAATAATGTTATAAACATTTTTATTCATAAATTTTTCTTGGATTAAAACTTGATATTTCTTTTAGTTTTTCAAACATTTCTTTTTCTTGTGTTGATAGATTTTTTGGTACCATTACTTTTACTTCTGCAATTAAATCTCCTCTACCACCTTTTCCGTCTTTGTATCCTTTTCCCTGAATTGTAAGTTTTTCTCCACTTTGTATTCCTTGTGGTATATGTACTGTTGATACTTCGTCTATTCCATTTATTTTTGTTTTTGTTCCTAATGCGGCTTCCCATGGTGTTAAGAATAGATTTGTGTATATGTCGCAACCTTTTAATTTAAAGTTTTCTTTTTCGTCTATATGAATTTTTATGAATAAATCTCCATTTTTTGCACCATTTATTCCTTGTTTTCCTTGTCCTATTAATCTTATTTTTTCATTTTCTCTAATTCCTGCTGGTACTTTTATAGAAAAATTTTTCATTTTTCCATCTATTGTTCTTAATGCTATTTTTTTCTCTATTCCATAAAAGCCTTCTTCCATTGAAATATTTATTTCTGTTTCAATGTTTTCGCCTTTTACTTTCTTTTCGGCTTTTTTATTATTTTCATTTTCTTTTTTATCTTCTATTTCATTTATGTTTCCAAAAAACATACTAAATATTGTTTCTGGATTTTCTTTTTTGCTTTTTTCTTTTTGTTTTCTGCCTATATATGAATTCCAACTTCTATCATATTTTCTTTTTGCAGAACTATTTGATAGTGTTTTATATGCTTCATTTATGTCTTTAAATCTTTCTTCTGAATTATCATTAACGTCTGGATGATATAGTTTTGCTTGTTCTCTATATGCTGTTTTTATTTCTGCCTCTGTTACTTTATTATTTTCTAATCCTAATATTTTATAATAATCTTTGAAAATCATTATTCAACATCCTCCATATCTTATGGTTTTTATATTATATCAAGATATGGAGTTTTTTTCAATATAAAAAAGCAATAATTTTTATAAAAATTACTGCTTTTTTTGTTTATTTTCATTTATTTACTTATTATTGCATATAAATATAACATTCTAGGTTTTTTCTACCAAATTGTAATGCTTCATTATGAGTTGAACAGAATACATCTAATTTGTTATTTGATATTGCTCCACCTCTATCTTGTACTACAAACCATCCACCATTTGGTTTATTGCTTAATGCAGGTATATATATTATTGTTCCTATTGGATATGATTTTCCTGCTGCTAATGTGTACCATGCTGTTGCTTTTGCTCCTGATGATGTGATTCCATTAGATTTTCCACAACATTGAGTACATGCACAATAAGCAGATGTATTCATTGTTTTTACTATTGGTGTTATTCCTTCTACTTTTGATGCTAATGTATTTGCTGTAGCACTTGAACCTACACTTGCTGTTCTATCATATGAACCTCTTGAAGTTACAGTAGTTGCTTTTGATTGTACTTGTACGATTTTGTCTACTGCTTCTTCTATTATTTCTTCGTTTATTACTGTTCTTTCTATTTCTATATCATTTTGATATTTTATTTTATAAGTAACTCTTTTTAATCCGTCTTTACCATTTTGTAATACCTTATTTGTTGTAATTGTTGAATCGTTTGAAACATTTTTTGTTATTGTTTCAAATGGTATAACAACTTCTTCTACAACTATTTTTTCTACTATTGGTGAATAGTTTCCTAATAATTGTTCTAATGATACTTGTTGATTTTCTTCTGCTAATTTTACTACTTCTGCTTCATCATTTGAAACTGTTGATATTGTAATTGTTTTAGTTTCAGATATTTCTGATTCTAAATTTGGTACTACATTTTCTTCTGGTAATATTACAACGTGGCTTTCTTCTAATATATCAGCAACTTTTGTTTTAGTTGTTAATACATCCATTTCATAATTATTTGCAAATATTATTTTTACATTATTTATATTTGCATTAAAACCAAGAACTGTTATTCCCAAGGCTGATACCATTATTAATGTTATTACTAATATTTTTAATACTGGTAATGAAGCCTGTTCATTTTTTTTCATAATTGGTTATCCCTCCTTCAAGCGACAAAATCATTATACTATATTTTCCCATAAATGTCAAATTTTGTTGTAAAATTTTTTCGCTTGCTTTATCTTCTAGTATAATTATATGATACAAGCCCTATTTTAATGACTAATTTTTTATTTTATATTAAATATTGTTTTTGCATTTTCATAAGTAATTTTTGCAATTTCTTCTTCTGTAAGTTTTTTTATTTCTGCTATTTTTTCTACTATATATTTTAGATTTCTAGAATCATTTCTTTTTCCTCTATTTGGCTCTGGTGATAGATAAGGGCTATCTGTTTCTATTAGCATTTTATCTAATGGTATCATTTCTATTATTTCATTTGCATTTTTTGAATTTTTGAAGGTTACTGTTCCTGATAATGATATATATATTCCTAATTTTAGTCCTTCTTTTACTAATTCTTTATTTAATGGGCAACAGTGAAATATTGCTCCGTTTTTTGGTGTTTCTATATTTTTTAGTATTTCTAATGTATCATTTATAGCATCTCTTGTATGTATTTGTATAGGTAAATTGTTTTCATTTGCTATTTTTATTTGTTCTATAAATGCATATTTTTGAAGTTCTTTATTTTCTTTATTCCAATAATAGTCTAAGCCTATTTCTCCTATTGCTACTACCTTTTCATTTGGTATTAGTTGTTTTATAATTTCTAATTGCTCATTTATTTTTTCTTTATCTTCTTCTATGTCATTTGGTGATATTCCTACTGTTGAATACATAAATTTATATTTTTTTGACATTTCTATTGTTTTTTTAGATGTTTCTATATCTGCTCCTGCATTAACAAGCATTGTAACTCCACTTTCATATACTTGTTTTAATATTTCTTCATAATCTTCACTAAATTTTTCGTCATTATAATGCGAATGTGAATCAAAATATTGCATTTTATTCTCCTTTTTATAAATTATATAATTTAGAGTTTAATATATATTTTTCGAAAGAAAAGTTTGTTAAGCCAACGGCTCACGGATTACCCAAGAGACCTGACAAATTTTCTTGAGAATAAATATATATTAGACTCTAAATCAATTATAAATATTATTTTAAAATAACAACTACATTTGCTACTGCATAACTTTTACAATGTGATATACTTATATCTATATCTAAAATTTGTTCATAATTTTGTTTTAAAAATACTACATTAGGTCTCCCATTTATATCATTTATTATTTCCACATCTTGCCAAGTAATACTATATTTATCTTCTAGAACTTTTGTTATTGCTTTAAATATTGCCTCTTTTCCTGCAAATCTTCCTGCATAATGTTGATATTTCATTTTGTTTTTACTTTCACAGTATTGAATTTCTTTTTTTGTGTATATTTTTTCTAAAAATTTTTCTCCTAATGAGTCTATTGATTCTTGTATTCTTTCTATTTCAATAATATCTGTTCCAGTTGATACTCGCATTTTAGTATACTCCTTTTTTAAAAAATTCAATTCTGTTTCGGCTTTTAGATTATTTATCTATAATACAATAACAATATAAAATCTACTACATTTAAAATTAATGAACCTAATAATATTATTAATAATATTCTATTTTCTTTTTTGGTTCTTTCTATTTCCAATTTTTCATATTCTATTTCAAAAATATTTTTTATTTCTTCTGCTATTTCATCTAATTTTAGTGCTTGCCTATACCCATTATATAAATTATTGCCGTCTTCACTATTTGTTATATTATTTGGAATTAATTCTTTTTTTAAATTCATATAATCATCTTTTGCTTGCTGTTTATTTTGCTTCATTTCTAATAATATCTTTTTTAGATATAATTTTTCATATAATGTGATTATATATAAATATAAATATTCATTTTCAAAATTTTCTAGTAAAGTTAAATAGTTTTTTGTATCTATACTTGAACATAATAATGTTACTCCACATTCTGTTACACCTAATTTTATATATTTAAAATTATTCATTAAGTCTTCTGTTTTATTTTCTTTGTTTATATTATAACTACTTGGCAATATTTGTGAATATTTTATAAATTCTTTTTCTAAATTTTCTGCTTGATATTCATTATTCCATTGTTCTTGTTCTATACAAGCGTAAGAGTATGTATAAAATCTATTTGTGTCTATTTTATTATTTACAGGTGCATTATCTGTTATTTCATTTATAAATTCCGTAAGTTTTTTCATATTTTCAAATGTATCTGTTTGAATTTTAATATTTTCATATTCTTTTAATAGTCCAAATTCTGAATTTATGTCTCTAAATTTGTAATTAAAGTTTAATAAGTCTGAAAAGTTTTTACTATTTTCTATGTTAGTTTTTAATATTAGAAAACATAGTCCACATTTAAAACATAAAATATTTATTTTTGATATTTCAAAAAATATTCCATTTTCTTCTCCAACTTTTCCTTGTATGTCTTGCTCTATTTTGTAATTAAATAATATTGTATTTTCTTGTATTAATTCTGTTATATTTTTAGTACCTCTTTTAGAATTATTAAAATTGTTAAATACATATTTTCTTATTGTTGGTAGAAAAAAATTGTATAAGTTTAGGTTATTTTCTTTTTTCCAATTATTTAATTCACATTTTTTATTATTCATTAATTTTGATATGTATTTACTATAATTACCTTTTTCAATTAAATATGGATAAATAAAATATGTGTATTGGTATTTCATTTGTAATTCCATTTTCTTTTCCTTTCGATATGTTTTTTACATATCTGTATAATATGCTGCATTTAAGTCTTCTGATATATGATATTTTCCTATAAAGTCTATTTTTATATTGTTTTCTAAATTATATTTAGGGGCTATTATAACTTTTCCTTTTTCATTAATGCAACCCCATAATCCATTTTGTTTTACTGCTGCATAATTATAATTATTTAATTCTGTGGCATCATCATAAATGTAATCTACTACTACTTTTCCATTTTTATCTACAAAACCATATTTTCCATTGTTTTTACTTAAAAATATTTCATTGTTTGTTAATAATTCTGTATTGCTTTTTTCTTCAAATTTAAAGTTATAGTATTTATTTTCGTCTCCTATTCTTATTTTCATATATCCTTTTGTTTCATTTATTTCTGAAATTATTCCTGTTAGTTTTAGATTTATTTCATTATCATATATTTTTGTTTCTATTTCATTTTCTTGTTCTACTTCTATTATATCTGCTTCTTTTCTATATGTTATACTTGTATTTTCAAAGTCTATTAATGTTTCATTTTCTAGATTTATTAGACCATATTTTCCATCTTTTTTGGCTATATAGTAATTATCAAATGCATATTTTAATTCTTCATAATCTGGCTCTATTTTTTCTTCTCCTGATGTATTTACTATTCCATATTTATTGTTATCAACTATTACAATATTTTCTCCATTTATTTCTGTAATATTATCATATTGTTTATCTAATATTACATTTTGGTCTTTGTCTATTATTTGATAATTTCCATCAATTTTTACTATATATTTATTTGGACTGTATATTGATTTTACTTCTTCATATTTTGCTTCTAATATTATTTTTTTGTTAGTATCTATTATTCCATATTGATCTTCATTATTTTTTACTATATATCCATATTGATAATTGTTTTCTATTGCTGTTATTTCTTTATATTCTGTTGGTATTATTATATTTCCTGTGGTATCTATTAGCCCTATGTTTTCTCCTTGTTTTATTATTATGCTATTTTCTGTATTTTTTAGGCTTTCTATTTCATCATACTTACAGTCTAATATTTGTTTTCCATTGAAATTTACTAATCCGTATTTTCCATTTTTTTGTACTTTTAATACATTTTGTTCATACCATAAATTGTTGTTTTTATCATAATTGTATATTGGTTCTACTTTATCAAATTCCTTGAATATTTCTTTATTTTTTGCATTTAATACTTTTGTTTTATATGTATTGTTTTCATAGTTTACATCATAGGTACATAAGAATACCGCTTCTGATTTGTTTGGTATTATTATCATTTCATCATATTCTGCTGGTATTATTATTTTTCCTTCTGAATCTATTACTCCCCATTTTTCGTTAGTATATACTGTAAAATAACTTGTGCTTTTCATTTGCTTATTTGTGTCATTTTTTAATATCTTTTGTATTGCAAATATGAACATTATTATTACCAAAATTAGTACAATTACTGCTATTACTTTTTTTATGTTTAGTTTTGGTTCGTCATTATATCTTTTTCCTCTACTCATATATACCTCCATATTTTTATAGTTTTATATACTATATCACATTTTTATTTTTATTACAATAATTGTCATATCATCTTTTGCTTTTCCGAACCCATTGTCTATTGATTCTTTTAAGATTATATCTGCAATTTTTTGTACATTATCTGTAATTAATTCTTCTAATATATTTTTTACCCATAATTCTTTGTTTTGATATTCACTATTAGATTCTACTATTCCATCTGTACACATTACTAAAATATCATTTTCTTCTATGTCTCTATCATGTACTACTAAATCTATATTATCTAAGATTCCTGCTGGTAGTGATAATGATTTTATTAGTTGTACTCCATTATTATTTTTTATAAAAGTAGGGCATGCTCCATTTTTTATAAATTCAACATTTCCTGAAAACAAATCAAATATTGCTACATCTAGAGTTGCAAATGTATCTTCTTGTGTATTTAAAGATATTGTTGAGTTTATTAATTCTAATGAAGAATCTTTATCAAAACCATTTGTAAGTAATCTTTCTAACATTTTTATTGCTATTTGGCTACTTTTTCTTGCTTCTGCTCCTGAACCCATTCCATCACTCAATGCTATTAAGTATTTTCCATCATCTAATTTTGTTTGTATGCTTGAATCTCCAGATACTATTGAATCTTCTTTTTTTGCTCTTGCTATTCCAATTTGAAGACTATATTTATCTTTTGATACATATATTTGCTTGCATATATTTTGTTCTAGTTTTTTTGCACAATTTTCTTTTTGTATAACTATTGTTTCTCCTAATACTTTTGATAGTATTTCTTCTATCTTTTTTATTGAGCATTCTTTTCTTTCTTGTTTTTTACATGCTTCTATGTATATATTTATTATATATCTTTTATTTTGTTCTTGTTTTATATTTATATCTAGCAATTCTATTTTCTTTTGTTTACATAGTAGTTTTATTTTTTCTTTTTGTTCTTTAAATTGCTCTTGTTCTTCTTCATCTATTTCTTTTGCAAGATTGTTTATAACTTTTGATACTCCTGATAACTGATGTGATAGTGTTTTTTTATTTTCATTTATTTTTTGAGTACATATAAAATTCATTTTACTCATTTTATATGAATTATTAATTACTTTTATAATTTCTTTTATGTCTTTTTTATTTGCTTCATTTGTTTCTTCATCTTCAAAACCTACTATGTAATTATTATGTTTTTCAAATATTTCTAATAATTTTTCTTCGCTTATTTCTTCGTTTTCGTTACATTCTATAAATATATCTTCTATTATTTCATCATCTGTTATATCTTCGTATAATATATTTTCTTCATGTCCTGTAAGATTTTTTTCTATTTCTTCTATAAATATTTCTTTATTTTTCTTGTCTTCATTAGTATATGCTGTTGATATTTCTTGTATTGTTTCTGATACTGTATTTAATTTTTGTATTGTATCTTTATTTTCTTCTAATCTATATGTATTTGTAGTTGGTAAAAATTTATCTTTTGCAAAGAATTCTGATATATTTATTTCAATATTTTTTGGTACAAGTAATAGTCCTAATGATGCGACTAATATTTCTTTAAAATATATTATTTCTACTGTATTTCCGTTTGTTGCATAAGTTAATAATGTATTTCCTATTATAAAGCCAACTATTACCCCTATTTTTCCAAGTCTTGAAAATATACCTGCTATCATTCCAGATAATGCATAAGATGCTATCATTTCAGGTGAGCCTGTTCCTATTATTCCTAAAACTGCTCCTATTGTTATTCCACTTGTTGCTCCTATTAATATTCCATTTTTCCAGCCTAAAATTAATACAATTAAAATGTTTAATACATTTTTTATTTGTAATCCAAATATACTTAAATCTCCTAAAGCAGATAATGCTATTGATAGCATTAAACTTGCTCCAACTACTTCTTCTATTGAAAATGCTTCTTTTATTCCAAAATCTTTTATTATTATTATTGAATTTGTAAATATTTTGTAGAATATATATACTGTTATTGCAGTTAATATACTTGTTAGAATATCGTATACTAAAAATCCTTTAAATGCTATTTGTATGGCTTGTACTAATAAGGTTGATATAAATATGTATTTCCCTAGTTTTCTTTTTTCATTTACATCTTCTTCTTGATATTCTGGTTTGAATATTATTATTGATGCTACAAATATTAATGTTGTTAGTATAAATGTTAATGTTGTTGGTATTCCAAATCCAATAAATGTACTTATTATCATTAATATATATACTATTCCCATTGGTATGCCTTGACTACATATTGCAGCAAACATTGCTAGTCCAAATGGTGCTATTTGTTCGTTTCCGCAACTTACCATTGATAGCATAAATGATATAATATACATTAATATATTTTGTTTTGTGAATGTATTTTTTATTATTATTTTTATTTTATTGGTCTTTTTAGAACCATTATTATTTATTTCTTCTGTGTTGTCATTTTCTATTTCATTTACTATATTTTGAAACATCCTTTACCACCTCATACTTTTTTATTTTACTTTTTTATTATAATTGCTTGTCCCTAAATTATTTGTCGATTTAAATAAGTAAATATAAAAAAGTTTTTTACATTTTGTGATACATTTTTTTTGTTTATATCTTTTTTCTGTTTTTATGTTTATTATTTTATTATATTTTATTCAATTTTTCAATGTTTTTGTAGAATTTTGTAGAATTTTTTCACAAAAAAATCGAAGACCATTATTCATAGTCTTCGGTTTTTATTATTTTGTATTATTCTAATACATATTTTTTAATTAAAGCTACTCCTGTTATCATTACTAATAATATACCTGCTGTTAATACATAATATTTTGGATTTCCACCTGTTTGTGGTGTTAGTATTACTGGTGCATCATCTATATCGTCTTCTCCTGGTACTTTATTATCTGGTGTTGAGTCTATATCTGGTGTATTACTATCATTGTAATCTTGGCTTATTTCTGCTATGTTTGTTTTTAATCCCATGTTGTTTTTATCATTTATCCATGTTAATACTATATCTACTGTTGCACTTTCTCCTGGCATTAATAATGTGTCTGCTAATTGGTCTGTTGCTACCATTCCATCTTCTCTCTCATACCAATTTGGATTATCTTCTTGATGGAATTCTAGTCCTTCTGGTATATAGTCTGTTACTTCTTTTGCGTAGCCTTCTATTTCTCCTTCGTTTGTTATTTTTATTTTAAATCTGAATTTTACTATTATGTTATTTATGTTCTTTTCTTTTATTTCTACTTTTACTACTGGTTCTGGGTTTTCTTCTCCTGTGTGTCCTGTTTCTGTTACTGTTGTTTCTCCATTTACTGTTACTATTGCTTGACTTACCCATTTTAATAATGATAAATCAAAGTATTTTACATATAAGTATTCTTTATCTATATCGTCTTCTCCATCTTTATCATTTCCTGGTGTTGAATCTATATCTTCTACTGGTTTTCCATCTTTATCTTCGTCGTCTGATATTTCTGCTGTATTTATTATTATTCTATCTGATGTGTTTGGCTCTGTTACTTTAAATGCTACTTTTACATCCCTATGGTCTGGATTTTCAGATGTTATTCCTAATTCTTCATCAAATGCTTTTAATAAGTTATTTCTTCCTGTTGCTTCTCCTTGTTCTTTTGATAGGTAATCTGTTACTATTATGTCCGCTTCACTTGCTTCTTCTGTTTCTACATATTTTTTTCCGTTATATTCATAATCATAGTCTGTTGCTGTTGTATCTGTTTCTTTATACATTACCCATCTATATTCTATATTTGTTTCATTTTCTGGTAAGAATTCTAATCCTTCTGGTATGTCGTCCATTACTTCTTTTGCAAACCCATCTACTCTTCCTTCATTATATATTCTTATTGTATATATTACTGTATCGTTGTTTTCTACTCTTACTGGGTCTTTTGTATGTTCATATTTTATTTTTCCATCTTCATAACTTAATTCTGGATATCTATTATTATATTCTGTTTCATTTACTCCTGTTATGAATTTTCTTAATGCTAAATCAAAGTATAGTAGTTTTACATGCTCATAGTCTATATCGTCTTCATTATCTCCATCTTTTTTATATTCTTCATCTCTATTTGGTGTTGAATCTATATCGTCTACTGGTGTTCCATCTTTATCTTCGTCTTCTGATATTTGTGCTACGTTTACTAATATTCTATTTGATGTGTTTGGTTCTACTACTTTAAATACTACTTGAACTTCTTTATAGTCTGGGTTAAATGGTTTTACTTCACTTATTTCTGCATCTTTTTCATATGCTTTTATTAAGTTTGTTCTTCCTGTTTCTTCTTCTTGTTCTTTTGATAAGTAGTCTGTTGTAATAATTACTGCTTTATCTACATCATCTACTTCATTTCCATTTGCATCTCTCATTACCCATCTATATTCTTTATTTGTTGCATTTGCTGGTAAAAATTCTAAACCTTCTGGTAAATCATCTGTTATTTCACTTGCATATCCATCTATTTCACCTTCATTATATACTCTTATTGTATATGTTACATAGTTTCCATTTTGTACTCCTAATGGTTCTGGTGTTGGTGAATATGATAAAGTTTTATCTGCATTTTTTGTAACTTTTGGTATTCTATCTGTTATGCTATTATTTTCTACTTGTGTTATAAATTTCTTTAATGCTAAGTCAAATATTTTTATTTCTACTTTTTCAAAGTCATCATCATCTTCTTGTCCTGGTACATAATTTTTATCTAATTCATCATCTTTGTATGTTGGTAATTCAGTATCTGTTGGTAATGTTCCATTTCCTGGTACATTGTCTGTTAAGCTATCTGCTGTTGAATCTCTATCTGTTATAATTTCTTCTCCTTCAGAATCTGTCATTCCTGTTATTTCTGCTATATTTGTCATTCTTATTTTTGGTACTGCATTTGATTTTACTTTACATTTTACTTGTACGTCTATGTATGATAATTCTTCACCTTCTTCAAATGCTGTTAATAATGTATTGTCTCTTTCTATTTTTGTTAATGTACTATATGTACTAGAATGGTCTTTTGATGTTACTTCTGTTTTTATTCTTCTTCCACTTGTATTTGGTTCTATTTGCCATAAATAATTTGAGTTGAATTCTGCTGCTTCTATCTCTTCTTCTGTTGTTGCATTTTCAGCATATATAAATTCTAAATATTCTGGTAAAAAGTCTGTTATTTCTGATACATATCCATCTATATCGCCTTCATTATATACTCTTATTGTATATGTTACAATATCTCCTACTTTTACTACTAATGGCTCTTTTGTATGATTGTATGTTGCTGTTCCTTTTGTTTTTATTGTTGATGTATCTACATCTGGAGTTCTATCTACTGTTGGTTTTATACCATTTATTTCTGTAATAAATTTTCTTAATGCTAAATCTAAATTTTTTCCTGGTAATCTTAAATCTTCAAAGTCGTCATCATCTTCATAATCTTTTTTACTATTATCTTCTGTATATGGATAATTTTCTCTTTCTTGATCTGTTAAATCTCTTGGTGTTGAATCTCTATCTGTTATTTCATTTCCATTACTATCTGTGCTTTCAGTAATTGCTGCTATATTTTTTAATGTTTGGTCTGTTAATTTTGTTTTTGCTACTACTTTACAAACTACTTTTACATCTGCATAATCTAATTTTTTATCTGCTTTATTAAATGCGTCTAATAGTTCATTTTTTAAGAAGTCTGTTGTTATTTTTACTGCTTCTTCTGGGTTTTCTGTAACACTTCCATTTTTATCATATAATTTCCAGTTATAATCTGTTCCATCTACTTCACTTGAATAAAATTGTAGTCCTTCTAGTAAATAGTCTGTTATTTCTTTTGCGTAACCTGCTACATCACCTTCGTTATATACTCTTATTGTATATGTTACTAAACTATCTGTATTAACTGGTACAGGTTCTTTTGTGTGTTCTTTTTTTGCTGTTGTATCTGTTCCATCTACTAATTTTTGTAGTTCTTCATCATTTATATCTGGTATTCTACTTTCTTCGCCTGTTAATACTTTATCATCTACTTTTGTTATGAATTTTCTTAATGCTAAGTCAAATAAACTTGAACTTATACTTTCTGAATAATCATCTGTTGTTTTTTCTACCATAACTACTGGTTGATTTTCTCGATATGTTGATTCACTAGATGTTAAAAATGTTATTTTTGTGCTTGCAAAACCTAAACTAATTGTTAATTTTACTGATTCTATATTGCTATTTTGAGTTTTTGGTATTGAAATATAGAAATTGCTTCCAATTAGTTCTTCTATTGTTTCTTTTTGTTCTTTATTATTATCTAATATTGTATATTCTGTTATTTCATTTTCAGCTTGGTCTTCAAATGTTGCTACAAAGTCTGTGTAATCACCATTTGAAACTCTATCAATTTGAAATGGTCCTACTATATAGTTTGTTCCTTCTTCATTTTCTGAGACTGTTACTATTGAACTTTTATTTAATTTTAAAGGTGTTTCTGTTGCGTCTTTAATTCCTGTATAATCTGTATGTTTTTTTGCTTCTTCTATTAAATATGTATATAATGAACTTGCATATTGTTGTCTCCAATCTCCATATTCCATAGAATTATCTCCATCATTCTCGTCATATTTATCTGCTAATGGTTTATAATCTTTATCTTCTTTTACTACATTGTTTTGTTTTAAAATTGGTAATGTATCACTATTATAATCTTGACTTTCACTATTTGTAAAATACCATATTGCTAGTTGTTGTACTACTTCTATTTCATCATCCGTTAAATCATCTGCATCTGAACTTGTTTTTGTCATTTCTGTCCATATATCTGACTGACCACCAGCAAATTTTTGCGTTGGTACTTTTGAAAGAAATTCTTGTTTATTAGTTTTTCCTGGTATATATAAATTATCTAATATCCATAAAACCTTGCTATATGTTTCATCATTTTGAAACATTGATATCTGATTAAAGTTACTTTCTATGTATTCTCTATCTTTTTTTAAATCGTAAGATAACTTATATTTTACTTGATTTGATTCTGCATCACTAGTCCATACATTATCTCCAAAGCCTTGACCTGCTTTTATACAGTATATTGTATTATCAAAATTTACTGTTTCTCCATCATATGATACTATTTTCCATACTGTTTTTTCACCATTTGGAACTATTTTATATCCATATCCGGATTTTCTTAATCTTACTATTCCCAATGTATAGTCTGCTGTTTCAGCTTTTACATTTGAGAATATTCCAAATACAGATAATAGCATTATGAATGTAATTAAAACTCCTATTAATTTTTTTAGTTTCATAACTTTACCACCTTTACATATTTTTATTATTTACTTTTTATTTATATTACTTTTAGGTATAATACGCCATATAATATAATTATATAACAATTTTTTTATAAAAGCAACAAGTTTTAAACTTTTTTTTAGGTTTTTAAAGATTTTTAAATACAATAAAAAAAATTGTGCGTTAATGAAAGCAAAACTTTCTACGCACACATAGGCATTTTGCTTTGCAAATATGCACAGCTCAATGCAAATTAACATTCAATTACAATTTTACTATTTTCACACTTTAACAAAATTTCTTTATCTTTACTTATATTATTATTTAAAATCTCATCAGTTAAAAAATCTTCTATTTCTGTTTGAATAATACGCCTTAAAGGTCTTGCACCATAATTTTGTTCCTTAATTTGTTCTACTATATATTCATATACACTCTCATCAACATTAACACTAATTTTATAATTTGATAATCTGTCTTTAACTTTATCTATCATTATTTTTGTAATTTCTTTCAATTCTTCTTTACTTAACTTATGAAAAACTATTATTTCGTCTATTCTATTAATTAATTCAGGTCTAAATTGTTCTTTTAATTCATGCATAACTTCCTTTTTTATATCTTCATACTCTTTTTCCATATCTTCATTTTTATTACCACTTGAAAAGCCTAATGTACTTTTATTTGTAATTGCTCTTGCACCTATATTTGATGTCATTATTATTATTGTATTTTTAAAATTAACTACTCTACCCTGCGAATCTGTTAATCTTCCATCTTCTAATATTTGTAATAAAACATTCATTATATCTTGATGTGCTTTTTCTATTTCATCAAATAATATTACTGAATATGGTTTTCTTCTTACTTTTTCTGTTAATTGTCCGCCTTCATCAAAGCCAACATATCCAGGAGGTGCACCAATTAATTTAGATAATGAGTGACTTTCCATATATTCTGACATATCTATTCTTATCATTTCATTTTCTTTTCCAAATAAACTTTCTGCAAGTGCTTTTGATAATTCTGTTTTTCCTACTCCTGTTGGACCTAAGAATATAAACGAACTTATTGGTCTATTAGGGTCTCTTAATCCTAATCGACTTCTTTTTATTGCTTTTGTTATTGCTTTTACTGCTTCTTTTTGCCCTACAACTCTTTTGTGTAATGTATTTTCTAAATTTTTTAGTTTTTCGTTCTCACTTTCATTAATTTTTTGACTAGGAATTCCTGTCCATTTTGAAACTATTTCTGCAATGTCATCTTCTGTTATTTTTATTATTTCTTTTGCTCCTGAGTTCCATTTGTTATTCTCTTTTTCTAATTCCTTCTTCAATTTTTCTTCTTCATTTCTTAATATTACTGCTCTTTCAAAATTTTGTACTTTTATGCTCTCTTCTTTTTCTTCTTTTATTTTTTCTATACTTTTTTCTAATTCCTTTATTTTATCTGGTTGTGTAAATACTTTTATTTTTAAACTAGATGCCGATTCATCTATTAAATCTATCGCTTTATCTGGTAAAAATCTATCATTTATATATCTACTTGATAATTCTACTGCTGAATTTATTGCTTCATCTGTTATTTTTAGATTATGATGTGACTCATATTTATCTCTTAAACCTTCTAATATCTTTATTGTTTCTATTTTACTTGGTTCTTCAACATTTACTGTACTAAATCTTCTTTCTAATGCAGGATCTCTTTCTATATATTTTCTATACTCATTTATTGTAGTTGCACCTATTAATTGTATTTCGTTTCTTGCAAGAAGTGGTTTTAATATATTTGCAGCATCTATTGCTCCTTCTGCTGAGCCTGCTCCAACTATTGTATGTATTTCGTCTATAAATAAAATAATGTCTTCTTCTTTTTTTACTTCATTTAATGCTTTTTTTATTCTTTCTTCAAAATCTCCTCTATATTTTGCTCCTGCTACCATACTTGAAATATCTATGGTTATTATTTTTTTATTTTTTAATATTTCTGGTACATCTCCATTTATTATTTTTTGTGCTAATCCTTCTACTACTGCTGTTTTTCCTACTCCCGGTTCTCCTATTAAACACGGATTATTTTTTGTTCTTCTCGATAATATTTGTATTACTCTTTCTATTTCTACATTTCTTCCTATAACTGGATCTAATTTTCCCTCTTCTGCTTGTTTTGTTAAGTTTATTCCAAATTGATTTAATGTTGGTGTTTGTGAATTTTTATTTTTTTCTTTATTTATTATTTCTTTTGTTCTAGTTATTTCTGTAATATCTTCATTGGTTAATTTTAAAATTTCATTATATAGTTTTTGTGGATTTAATTTTAAATTTAGCAATATTCTTACTGCTATACTGTCTCCTTCTTTCATTATTCCTAATAATATGTGTTCTGTTCCAATATAGTCAAAGCCTTCCTTTTTTGCTTCTTTAAATGAATTTTCTAATACTCTTTTTGTTCTTGGTGTGAAGCCTAATGTATTTTCATTTAATTTTTTTGTTGTTCCTATTAATTCTGTTATTTCATTATATATTAAATCTGCTGTTATTGCTTGATTCTCTAGTACTTTACATGCAACTCCTTTTCCTTCTTTTACTAAGCCATATAGTAGATGCTCTGTTCCTACATAGTTATGTCCTAAGTCTATTGCTAATTGGTTTGCAATTTCCATTGCATTTTTAGAGGTATTTGTAAATTTATATATCATTTTATTTTCCCTTCTTCTTTTTCTTAGTTATATTTTCTAATTTATCAACAATTTCTTTTTGATTTTCTAATGTAGTCCACGCAAAATATGATGATATAAATTCTCCATATTTTGTTGTGTCTTCATTTTCTTCATTATAATTATTATTCATATAGGTTTGTTTCCTTTCATATTTTTTATTATAATTATGTATCTTTTTTTATTATTATATACAAAAAAAACACTCAATTTTTACATTGAGTGTTTTGGAGGATTTTATAACTTTTTTACATTTTTATTATTTGGTTTATGGGAATTCTATCATATATTTTCATACAACAGCCATACATTTTATTTAGAAATACACCAATTTTATATATTGTATCTCCATTTTGAATAAAAATGTAAGAGCTGTCATTTTTTATATTAGATAGTTTTCTAAAAAAATCGCTTGATATTACTATAATATCTTCATCAGAGACTTCATTAAATAACTTTAATTCGTCTGCTGATGAAAGTTTATAGTTTTGTTTATAAAATTCAAAGATTTTTTCAT
>CANQOW010000016.1 GCA_947625545.1 uncultured Clostridia bacterium | reverse complement strand
GTAATTTCTCCTAATTTTATTACTTCTATAGCATCTTTATATTCTGATATTTTATATAAATCTGCTGCTTTTAATGTATTGTCTACCACTCCTTGATTTATTAGTATTGTTAATGTTACTCCTGCTAGTATTAGTAATACTATTATTGTTATTACTAGTGCTATTAAGGTTACTGCTCTTTCTTTGTTATTTAATTTGTACTCCATACCTTATATTCTCCTTTTCTTTTGATTTTTATTGTATATAATTTAATGTTTTATAACATTTTAATACGATATTTATCAATTTTAATTATACATTTTTCTTAAAATATTGTAAATAAATATTTATAAATGTAACAAAAAAATAATATTTGTAATATAATTGTAATATTTTAGGATTAAAATAAAATTTTGTTGCATTTTTAGATTTTATGTGCTAATATTATTTTAGTAAATTGCAAATGAAAGGATTTATTTATGAAAGAAGAATTTAATTTTTATAGTCCTACTGCTTTAAAGTCTTATAACCTAGATAAAACAATGAGATACCAATTAAATATGCTAGACAGCTTAGATGTTTTTACAAGAAAGCATTGTGAAAATGTTGCAAACTTAACATGTAGAATTTGTGAATATTTAAGATGTGGTCAAAAATTTACAATATATGCAACAACATGTGCATATTTACATGATATAGGTAAATTATTTATACCTCCATCAATTTTACAAAAACCTGGTGCTCTTACAGATAAAGAATATGAAATAATGAAAACTCATACTACAATAGGTTATAATATTTGTATGAAAGATTTAAAATTAAGACCTTATGCTGCTGGTGCTTTATATCACCATGAAGGCTTAGATGGCTCAGGTTACCCTAATGGAGTTAAGAAAAAAGATATTCCTTACGTTGCTCAAATTATTAGAGTTGCAGATGAATATGATGCTATTGTTAGTAAAAGACAATATAAAACTCACATTAGTATTTCTGAAACTTTAAAAATTCTTATTAAAGATTCTAACCCTTCTGAAGATTCTTCTTATATTAGACCTATCGCTTTAGACCATTTATCTAAAGATTTTAAAGTTGGAAAAATAGATAAAAGAGCACTTAAAGCCTTGTTTAAAGTTGTAATTGATGATACACACTATGAAATAAGTTGTGTATATGAATATGTTGATTATTTGAAAGAACAAATTAAACGTTTAGAGGAAATAGATAATTATAATTTAAAACGTGAAAAGGCTAAAAAGGAAAAAGATAAAAATTACTATTCTGAAGGTATGAAAATGTTATTTGCACAAGGTGAAACTTTTGAAAATTATAAAGATGTTCTTGAAGAATATAAATCTGCTTATGTAACTAGAAAAGATATTATACAAAAATTGTATAATGAAGTTAAGATTATTAAGAAATTGAGAGTTTAGATTTCAATTTTTTAAAGCTATAAAGACAAAATATCTTTATAGCTTTTTATTTTTTTATTTACAAACCAAAACTTACACCTAATGCATTGTTTATTTTATCTATAATTTGCCCATCATCTATGTGACCAATTTTTTCTTTTAATCTACTCTTATCTATTGTTCTAATTTGTTCTGCTAAAACAACAGAGTCTGATTTTAGTCCACAATCTTGTGAACCAATCTCTATGTGAGTAGGTAATTTATTCTTTCCTGTTTGAGATGTAATAGCAGCTGCTATTACTGTTGGACTATATTTATTTCCCATATCATTTTGTATTATTAAAACTGGTCTTATTCCACCTTGCTCAGAACCTATGACAGGGCTTAAATCTGCATAAAACATATCTCCTCTTTTAACTATCATTTTATTCACTCCTGATATTACAATATATTTTAGTTTTTTATATGCTTTATATATTTTAAATTTAGTTTTGAGATAATGTTTTATTTTTTTCTATATATTAGATTCTATATTTTCTAATGAGAAAGCTAATATTTCTTCTCTACTTGTAGTATTAAAACTTATCTCATTATATTCTATGTAAACTAGTGTATTTTGGTTCTTGTCTATTATTTCCATTTTTGTTGGTAATGCTGTATTTTTATCTATATATAGATTTTGAAAAATATTATAATTATTTAAATTATCATTTTTTAATTTCATAACAATTTGTGTATCATTTTCTTCATATTCTGCATTACTTGAATTTTTATAATTTTCTAAAAATGCATATAGATCTAATACGTTATTTGAAATAAATTGATAATTTTCATATATATTAGATAAATTTAGTTTTGTATTTTCTATTTTTAAATTGTTCCCATCATATATTGTTATTAAGCCTTTAATATTTTCTGGCTCTAAAATTTCTTGCTTAAATACTTTATTTGAATTGTATTGTTGTTTAACAATATATTTATTTGTATTTTTATTACTTTTAACTGTTATTGTAGCTTTTGCTTCATACGAACTAATATTTAAAATATATTCTTTAATATTTGATTTATCTATATTATTTACTATTTTTGAATTTTTATAAGTGTTTAAATAAAAAAAAGTGATAATTAATATTAATACTAATAAAATTAATATAAAAAATAATATTTTTTTATTTTTCATACAAACCTCCTTCTAACCAAAAAAGAATAGATACTATTAAATATCTATTCTTCTTTTAAAAAATTATTCACTTCATTTTTTATTTTATAGTTGTTTTCCACATTCTGGACAGAATTTTGCATTTTCTTCTAATTCTTTACCACAATTTGGACATTTTTTCTTTTCTGCTTTTTTTGCTCCGCAAGTTGAACAGAAATTTCCTGTAACTTGTTTTTTGCAATTAGGACATTCCCAAGTATCTGCATTTTGTTGATTATTTTGCATTGGTTGTGAATTTGTATTTTGATTATTTTGATTGTTTTTCCATGGTGCTTGTGCTATTCCTCCCATCATACCATTTGTAGCAGCATTCATCATACCTATTCCTAAAAATCCATTCATTGTACCACTTTCATTACTTGCTGCATTTTGTACTGCATTTGCATAAGCATCAACAAGTTTTGCTTGTTGTATAGATGCGTTAGATAAATCTGCTGTTTCTTCATATTTATCAATTTTTTCTTGTGATTCTTCATCTAATGAAACTGATTCTACTGCAAATACTACAATAGATAATCCTCTTCTTCTAACTGGTTCGTCAAATACTTTTTCATCCATCATTACTTTTATTTCGTCTGTTTGACTTTGTAATTCTAATGCTGGAACTTTATGTTTTGTATCTCCTAATTCATTTAATACGTTTGAAAATGTTGCTATAACTTCTGATCTCATTTGTTCTATTAAATCTGCTTTTTTATATACATCTGCTGTTCCTGCTATTTCTTGCATAAATATAGCAGGATTTGTCATTTTAAATGTATATGTACCAAAGCATTTTACATTAACGCTTAATGGTAAATAATCGTTTGTTCTAGGGTTTTGTATTGGATGTGACCAATCTTGATATGATACTGGTTTTGGTGTTCCAAATGGATTTTTTATTATTTCTTTTAAATTGAAGAAAAATACTGCTTGTTGTTTTGCTGTACCTCCATTGTATGTAAATCTTTGCCACATTTCTTTAAATACTGCTCCAAATTGTCCTGCAAAAAATGATGGTGTTCCTGATGTGTTGAATGTATATGTTCCTTCTTCTGCTGTTGCATCTATAATTTTACCGTTATCATAAACTACTGCACATTGGTCTGGTGCAACTATTATTGTACTTCCATTTGATATTACTCCATTTGGTGTTGTTTTTTTCATCATTAATATGTCATTTCCCATATCTTCACATCTAATGACCTCTTTCCATTGGTCTGATAATGTGCTTCCTGCTGCTCCTACTGCTGCTTTAATTAATCCCATAAAATACCTCCTAAATAATTACATTTATTCAAAATTTTTAATAAAGTTACTCACTTTGCAGGAATTTAATATATATTTTTTGAAAGAAAAGTTCGTTAAGCCAACGGCTTACGGATTACCCAAGAGACCTGACGAATTTTCTTGAAAAAAATATATATTAAATTCCTGCATTTGATTATTTTAGTTATATACTTTATTATTAATTATTTTATAATTTAGAATTTTAATTGTCAATAGAATTAAAATAATTTTGTAAGCAATTTATTAATATATTTTTATCTTCTATTGAATTTATTTGTTGCCTAATTTTACTTGAATCTTTTAAATTTTTTGTATAATACGCTAAATGTTTTCTCATTTCTTTTATTCCCACATTTTCACCTTTTTGTTCTACTTCTAGTTCTATATGTTTTTTCATAACTTCAAATCTTTCATTTAGTGTTGGTATACGCATCTTTTCATTTTTTTGTAATACATTTATAATATTTTCAAATATCCAAGGGTTTCCGTAGTGCCCCTCTTCCTATCATGATTCCATCTACTCCAGTATATTCAAACATTTCTTTCGCAGTTTTTCCATCTATTATATCTCCATTTCCTATAACAGGAATTTTTACATTTTCTTTTACTTTTTTTATAATGTCTAAATTACATTTGCCTGAAAAAAAATCTTGTCTTGTTCTACCATGAATTGTAATTGCACTAGCACCTGCATTTTCTATTATTTTAGCTGCTTCTACCGCTACAATATTTTCACTATCCCAACCCATTCTAATTTTTACAGTAACAGGAATTTTAGATACTTTTACAACTTCTTTTACAATATTTTCTACTAATTCTAAATTTAAAAGTAGTTTGCTACCATCACCATTTTTTATTACCTTTGGTGCAGGGCAACCCATATTTATATCTAAAATATCTGCAAATGTACTAACATATTCTGCACTAACTTTCATAGATTCAATATCACTACCAAAAATTTGGGCAGATATTGGCCTTTTTTCTCCCGTAATATCTAATAATTTTTTTGTTTTTTCATCTCCATAAAAGATAGCTTTTGAACTTGCCATTTCTGTACATACTAAACCTACTCCAAAATTTTTACATATTATTCTAAATGGCAGGTCTGTTATACCTGCCATTGGTGCTAATATTATATTATTTTCTAATTCTACATTTCCTATTTTTAATTTTTTTATGAACATTTTTTACTCCAAGTTTTTTGTTTCTTATCTATCTATTTTTTTATTTATGGTTTATTTTATTCTACAAAAATTGTTTTTTGTCTTCTTCCACTTATATTTAATAATAGCCCTATACAAATAAAGTTTGTAATTAAAGAACTTCCTCCATAACTAACAAATGGTAAAGGAACACCCGTTATTGGTAAAAGCCCCATTGTCATTCCAATATTTTCTATCATATGAAAAAAGAATATTCCTACAATTCCTATTGCAATATATGAGCCTAAATCGTCTTTTGCAGTTTTTGATACATAAACTGCTTTTGTTATTAAAAATACATATACTACTATTACTAGACTTGAAACAACAAATCCCATTTCTTCACCAATTACGGAGAATATAAAGTCAGTTGTTTTAGGATATAAATAGCCTAATTGTGTTTGGTTTCCCTTTAATACTCCCATACCTAGTAATTGACCTGCTCCTATTGCTAATTTTGATTGTATTATGTTATATCCTGAACCTCTTGGGTCTAAATTTGGATTTAAAAATACATCTATTCTTGCTTTTGCATGTTCTGGTAATATAAACATATATAAAGCTGGAACTGTAATAACTACTAATAAAATACTTGTTATTATATATTTTTTATTAATTCCTGAAACAAATAACATTGCTACTGTTGCTACAATAAATGCAGTTGCTGTTCCATAATCTGGTTGCAACACTATTAATCCTAATGGAACTGCTATTATTAATAAAATAATTGCTAATTTCCATATTTTATTTATTTCTTTTTTTCCTTTTTTTTGCATTTTAACTATCATACTTGCTAAAAAAATTATTATAAAAATTTTTGCAAATTCACTGGGTTGAAATGCCAATGTTTCATTTAATTTAAACCAACTGTGTGCACCATTTACTTCTGGTGTAAACAAGACTCCAACTAGCAATGCTAAAAATATTCCATAGAAAATTGGAGATATTTTTGCTATTAAATTATAATCTATAAATATAACAATTATAGTAATAGGGATACTAACTAAAGTCCATAATATTTGTTTTTTAAATTCATCATGTTCTGTATCATTTGTTGAAGAATATATTGCTATTAAACCTATTATTAACAATATAATACAACAAATGAGTATTCCCCATTCTACATTTTTTAGAAATTTTTTCTTCATTAATCTTCCTCTACAATTATATTAAATCCATTTTTTAGTATTTTATACATTTTCTTCTTTAGCCTTATCTGTAGAATCAGACTTTTCTTCTTTGTTATTTTCTTCTTTATTTTTTTCGTCTTTTTCTTCATGCTTTTCTTCTATTTTTTCTTCTTTTTGTTCTTTATTTTCTTTTTCTGCTTCAACTTCCTTATTTACATTTTCTATTATTTCTTTTGCACTTTCTGTTATTTTTTCAATTTTCTCTTTTTCTGCTTTTACTTCTCTTTTTGCTTCTTCTTTTATACTAATAATAGGAATATTTGCATATAGTGCTGGTGCGCCAGTTGTACCATCTTCATTAGTTTTATTTGTTAATCTAACATCTATTTCATTTTCATCAACATCTATATACTTTTTAATAACATCTATTATTTCTTGTTTCATTAAATCTAAAAAGTCTGCTGATACATTTGCTCTATCTTGCATTAATACTAAATGTAATCTTTCTTTTGCAGCATCTTTTGAATTTGTCTTTTCTTTGTCATTTTTTCCTAGTTTCTTAAAAAAATTTATAATGCTCTCAAACATATACCATACCTTCCTCTACTATAATTTAATGGCAAAGCCAAATTTTCTTTATTATTTTTTAAAGAAATTTTTTATTTTCGAGAAAAATCCTGTTTCTCTACCCGGTATTGTTACTTCTATATTTTCTCCTAATACTCTTTTTGCTATTTCTCTATATGCCTTACCTGAAGGAGCTTTTTTATTTGAAACAACTGGTTCACCTTTGTTTGTTTGTGTGATAATGTATTCATCATCTGGTACAACACCTATTAAGTCTATTGATAATAAATCTACTATATCATCAACGTCCATCATTTCACCTTTTTTAACCATATTTGGTCTTAATCTATTTACAACTAACTCTGGATTTTTTATTTCAGAAGCCTCTAGTAAACCAATTATTCTGTCTGCATCTCTTATTGATGATATTTCTGCAGTTGTGACTACTATTGCCCTATCTGCACCTGCTATTGCATTTTTAAAGCCTTGTTCAATTCCAGCAGGACAGTCTATAAGTATATAGTCAAATTCTTCTTTAAGTTTTTTTGTAAGTTCTATCATCTGTTCTTCGTTTACAGCACTTTTATCTCTTGTTTGTGCAGCAGGTAATAAGAAAAGTTCTTCAAATCTCTTATCTTTTATAAGGGCTTGTCTTAATTTACATTTTCCTTCAACAACATCAACTATATCATATACTATTCTGTTTTCTAAGCCCATAACAACATCTAAGTTTCTAAGTCCTATGTCTGTATCTATTAATGCAACTTTTTTTCCTTCTAATGCTAATGAAGAACCTAAATTTGCAGTTGTTGTTGTTTTTCCTACTCCACCTTTTCCTGATGTTATAACAATAACTTCTCCCATAAATAATTTCCTCCTTAAAAGTTTTAAGTTGTTATTTTTCTACTACTATATCTTATCTTGATTTTCTTCAAAAGTCAAGAAATAATCGTAAATTCGTTTAAATTTTTATCTAAAATTTTACAATACATTTATAATACATTTACAATACAGGAGTATAATTATATATTTTTTGAAAGAAAAGTTTGTTAAGCCAACGGCTTATGGATTACCCTAAAGACCTGACAAATTTTCTTGAAAAAAATATATATTATAATTCTGCAAGATATTGATATTTTAATTTATAAATATTTTTTTTATTTTTGAAAATACTAGTATTGTGATTTTAATTTTACTGTGCTATAATTATGAAAAAAAAGGAAAGAAGGATTTTTATGGAATTTAAAGAATGGGAAAATTTTAATTCTGGTGACTGGAAAACAGAAATTAATGTAAGAGATTTTATTCAAAAAAATTATACTCCTTATGAAGGAGATTCTTCATTTCTTGCTTCAGCAACAGAAAAAACAAAACAATTATGGAATATAGTATTAGACCTATATAACAAAGAAAAGAACTCTAAAGGTGGAGTTTTAGATATAGATACTAAAACTATTTCAACAATTACAGCACATGATGCTGGTTATATTTGTAAAGATTTAGAAGAAATTGTTGGTCTTCAAACTGATGCCCCTTTAAAAAGAGCAATTATGCCTTTTGGTGGTATAAAAATTGTTAAAAAATCTTGTGAAGCTTACGATAGAGAGGTTGACCCTGATGTTGATTATATTTTTAATAATATTAGAAAATCTCATAATGATGGCGTTTTTAGTGTTTATTCACCTGATATTAGAGCAGCAAGAAGTTCACATTTAATTACTGGCCTTCCAGATGGTTATGGTCGTGGTAGAATTATTGGAGATTATAGAAGAGTTGCACTTTATGGTGTTGATGCTTTAATTGAAGATAAGAAAAATGAATTTGAATTATTAAATGTAGACTATTTTGATGAAGAGATTATCAAACACCGTGAAGAAGTTAGTGAACAAATTAAGGCTTTAGAGAGTTTAAAAGTTATGGCTCAAAAATATGGATATGATATTTCTAGACCTGCTTCAAATGCAAAAGAAGCTATTCAATGGCTATACTTTGGATATTTAGCAGCAATTAAAGATCAAAATGGTGCTGCAATGAGTTTAGGTAGAACTTCTACTTTTATAGATATTTATATTGAAAGAGATTTGAAAAATGGTACTATTACAGAGGAAATGGCTCAAGAATTAGTAGACCATTTCGTAATGAAATTAAGATTAGTTAGATTTTTAAGAACACCTGAATATAACGAATTATTCTCTGGAGACCCTGTTTGGGTTACAGAGTCTATTGGTGGTATGGGTATAGATGGAAGAACATTAGTTACTAAAAACTCTTTTAGAATTTTACACACATTAAATACATTAGGTCCTGCACCTGAACCAAATTTAACAGTTTTATGGTCTGTTAATTTACCTACTGGCTTTAAAAGATTTGCTACTGAACTTTCTATTAAAACATCTTCTATTCAATATGAAAATGATGATTTAATGAGAAAATTCCACGGAGATGATTATGCTATTGCTTGTTGTGTTTCTGCAATGAGAGTTGGTAAACAAATGCAATTCTTTGGTGCAAGAGCTAATCTTGCTAAAACTTTATTATATGCTATTAATGGTGGTAGAGATGAAATTACTGGTAAACAGGTTACACCTAAGTTTGAATCAATTACATCTGAATATTTAGATTATGATGAAGTTATTGATAAATTCTATAATATGATGGATTATGTTGCAAAAATTTATATTAAAGCATTAAATGATATTCATTATATGCATGATAAATATTCTTATGAAGCAATCGAAATGGCTTTACATGATAAAGATATTTTAAGAACAATGGCATGTGGTATTGCTGGTCTTTCTGTTGTTACTGATTCTTTATCTGCTATTAAATATGCAAAAGTAAAAGTTATTAGAAACGAAGATGGACTAGCAGTTGATTACGCTGTTGAAGGAGATTTTCCAAAGTTCGGTAATAATGATGATAGAGTTGATAGTATTGCTGTTCAAATTACAAAAGATTTTCTTGGAAAATTACAAAAATATCAAACTTACAGAAATTCTAGAACTACTTTATCTATTCTTACAATTACATCTAATGTTGTTTATGGTAAAGCAACTGGAAATACACCAGACGGAAGAAAAGCTGGAGAGCCTTTTGGTCCTGGTGCTAACCCAATGCATGGTAGAGATACTAATGGTGCACTTGCAGTTATGAATTCTATTGCAAAATTACCTTATCAATATGCAGAAGATGGTATTTCTTATACTTTCTCAATTACACCTGCAACTTTAGGTAGTGAAAGAGAAATACAAGTTGATAATTTAGTTAATATGTTAGATGGATTTTTCTCACAAGAAGGTCATCATATTAATGTTAATGTTTTCGATAGACAACTTTTACAAGATGCTATGGAGCACCCTGAAAAATATCCTCAATTAACTATTAGGGTTTCTGGTTATGCTGTAAACTTTACAAAATTAACTAGAGAACAACAACTTGATGTAATAAATCGTACAATTCATGAGAAGATTTAGTGAGGGTTTTATGAATAATTTTGATAAAGAAAATTTTGCAAATGTGCATTCTTTTGAATCTTTTGGTACTGTTGATGGTCCGGGTATTAGGTTTGTAATATTTTTTCAAGGCTGCCATTTGCAATGTAAATACTGCCACAATAGAGATACGTGGTCTACTGAGGATAATCAAATTTATAGTATTGATGAAATAATAGATAGGATTTTAACTTATAAAAATTATATTTACCCATCTGGTGGTGTTACAGTTAGTGGTGGTGAACCTCTTTTACAGGTAAAATTTTTAATTAATCTTTTTAAAAGATTAAAAGAATATAATTTGCATTTGGCTATTGATACTTCTGGTATGTTTAATATTACAGATGATATTAAAGAATTATTAAGTTTAACTGATTTGGTTTTACTTGATATTAAACATATTGATAGTGAAAAGTGTAAGCAATTAGTTGGTTTTTCAAATGAAAAAGAATTGGAGTTTGCAAGATATTTAAGTGATAATTCTATTCCTATTTGGATTAGACAGGTTATCATTCCCGGCATTACAGATGATGAAAATGATTTATTAAAGTTAAGAGATTTTCTTTTGAGTTTGAAAACAGTAGAGAAAGTTGATTTTCTTTCTTATCATGATATGGGTAAGTTTAAGTGGGAAAATCTTGGTTTTAAATATGAACTTGATGGGGTTCGCTCTGCAACTAATGAAGATATAGAGCGTGCAAAAAAAATAACTCGGATTTTTTTAAAATTCCGAGTTATTTTTTATTCTTCATATTTTATGCTATTAAAATATAAATCCTCTGGACTTATATCTTCACCTGTTTCCCATTCAATAGTTTCTCCATTAATTTTTATTTTAGAAAATAATTCTTTATTTTTTAGTTTTTCAAAAACTGGATATTGAAAATTTTTTTTCATATCATATATTTTTTTCTCTCCATTTTCAAAAAATAATAATAACATATAATTTTCTAAAATTTTTACATCTTTTATTAATGGTGTTAACATTTTTTTGCCCCCTTTAACTTTATTTTAGTGGTTCTATTCTAAATGAACCTTTTCCTTGTACAACAATATTCCACAAATTATTTAATTCTTCCTTATGTATTTCTATCCAAGCCTGTGTAATTCTTTTTTGCTTTATAGGAAGTTTTCCTTCAATAATTTTACCATTTAAATCAAATATACATCTATATTCATTGTATTCAACGTGTAAATGTGGAAAATGATGTTGTTCTGTATCTATATAATACATTTTTACAATTATTCCATAAAAACTAGATATAATTGGCAATCTATTCATCTCCTTTATAATAACATATTTTTGTAAAAAAATAAAGAGGCTAAAATGTATTTTACATTTTTGCCCCCTATTAAATTTTTTATTTTTAAATTAAATTTGTGTATATGGTAATATAGCTATATGTCTTGCTCTTTTTACTGCTAATGTTATGTCTCTTTGATGTTTTGCACATGCTCCTGTTGCTCTTCTTGGTAAGATTTTTCCTTTTTCATTAACGAATTTTTTTAATTGTTCTGCATTTTTATAATCTAATACTAAGTTTTTGTCGCTACATAAAGCACATACTTTTTTTCTTTGTTTTCTAAATTTTGGATTGAAATCCTCATCATTATTATTTCTGTTATTTCTTCTATTTTGTTTTTTGTCTGCCATTTTCTATTCTCCTCCCTTTTAGAATGGTAGGTCATCTGTTGAAGACATTTCAAACTCTGAATTTGCACCTGCTATTTCATTTCCAAATGTATTTTCAAAATTTTCGCTTGGTGCTCCATCTTTCTTGCTATCTGCAAAATAAACTTCTTCTGCTACAACTTCTGTTGCATAGTGCTTTTGGCCTTGGTCATCATCCCAAGAACGTGTTTGAATTCTTCCTATTACACCTACTTGTTGGCCTTTTTTAAAATATTTACTACAAAATTCTCCTTGTTTACTCCAAGCAACTATGTTTATAAAATCTGCTTGTCTTTCTTCTCCTTGTCTTACAAATCTTCTATTAACTGCTAAACTAAAACTTGCAACTAGTGTGTTATTTGTTTGAGTATATCTAACTTCTGGATCTCTTGTTAATCTTCCCATTAATATTACTTTGTTCATATTCTTCTACCTCTTTCTATTTTAAAAATTGCCCCCAATAATTGTTAAATTATTCTTCATTTTTAACAACTATAAATTTAATAACCTCGTCTGTAATTCTATATTGTCTTTCAAGTTCAGCTATTAATTCTGGTTTTGCCTCGAAATTGAATACAACATAGTATCCTTCTTTATTTTTTTGTATTTCGTAAGCAAGTTTTTTTCTTCCCATTTCTGTAACTTTTTCTACTGTTCCTTCATTATTAATTATGTCTGTGAATTTTGTTATTAAGCCTTTTATGGCTTCCTCTTCTAGACTTGGATTAATAATGATAACACTTTCGTATTTATTCATTATATTTCACCTCCTTATGGATATATAACCCACAACTTATTTGTGAGTAAGGAATTTTTTCCTATTTTTATTTAATACACTACTAAAAATTTAATAGCAATGTATTTAAAACATTGCTATTGTATCATATTTTTTAAAATTGTGCAAGATATTTATGTAAAATTATACAAATTTTTCTATCAAACATGCCTCATATTTTTTTATAAACTTTGCACATTTTTAACTTCCCCAATGTGCGCTAATTTTATTAATTCATCTAATAGTTTTGGGTATTTATAACCTACTTTTTCAAATAATTTAGGATACATACTAATTTCTGTAAATCCCGGCATTGTGTTTATTTCATTAATGTAAATATCGTTTGTAGATTTTTCTATGAAGAAGTCTACTCTAGATAAACCTTTTCCATCTATTGCTTTAAATGCTTTTATTGCTAAATCTCTAATATTATTAGATATTTCTTTTGGAATATCTGCAGGCATTATACATAAAGATTCTGCATTATTATATTTTGCATCAAAAGAATAATACTCTTCTGCTGGTATTATTTCTCCAACATATGAAGATATTACATCAACATTTCCTAATACTGCACATTCAACTTCTCTACCTATTATTCCTTCTTCTATTAGAATTTTAGTATCAAAATTAGATGCATATTCTATAAATTCTTTTAATTCATCAATATTTTTTGCTTTATTGATTCCAACTGATGAACCTGAATTAGATGGTTTAACAAACATTGGAAATTTTAATTTATCTACTAAAATATTGCATATTTCTTCTAATGTACTCTTACTCTCATTAAATTCTTTATCTATGTATATGTATTCGTTTTCAATTTTTCTTATATATTCATATTTTGCTTGTTTGATTTTTGCTTTTTCAAATATTATTTTAGTATATGCCTTATCCATACCAATACTAGATGCTAGAACTCCACAACCAACATATGGTATTTTTAATAATTCAAATAGACCTTGAATTGAACCATCTTCTCCTCCTGCGCCATGTAATACTGGAAATAATACATCACATTTTTTTAATGTTTCTATTACATTTTCTATTTTTACAAGATTTTCTACCTTTTCTCCAACTTTTAATGTCGTAATTTTATTAACAGGCACATTGTATATAAACCATTCGCCTTCTTTTGATATATATATAGGTGTAATTTCGTATTTTGTTTTATCTAAGTTTTTTATTACTGATGTTCCAGATACAATAGATACATCATGTTCTGTTGAAATTCCACCAAAAATAACTCCAATCTTTTTCATATAACCTCCAATTTTTCTACAATCTTGTTAAAATGCATTCCATTTGATGCTTTTACTAATACAACATCTTCTTTTTTTAATATTGTTTTTAAATAACTAATAACATGCTCTAATTCATCAAATTCTTTTACTTTTGACTTTTCCATACCTAATTCAACTGCTTTGTTTGATATATGTTTTGCTTCTTTTCCGCATACAATTAATATGTTTATATTATTTTTATAAACTTCACTTCCAACTTTTTCATGTAAGTCTTTTGAAAATTCTCCTAATTCAAGCATATCTCCTAAAACTGCTATTTTTCTGCCTTTTAAACTTGATAAATACTCTATTGATGCTTTCATAGAATCGTAACTTGCATTATATGTATCATTTATTATTGTTACTCCTTCACTATTTTTTTGTATATCCATTCTATTTTTTGTCAATTCAAATTTACGTATTCCATCAATTATTTTTTCTATTTCTATACCATTTTCTAAACCTACACACATTGCACACAAACTATTGTATATAAAATGATTTCCACCAACTGGAACTTTAACATTATATTCTTTATTTTCTATTTTTACATTATACATACTGCCATCTTCTTTTAGAATTATATTTTTTGCCATAATATTACTTTCATTTTCTATTCCATAAGTTTTTACATTATATGTAGTGTTATTTTTAGACCAAATATTTAATAGGTCATTATCATTATTTATTATAACTGTGCCTTTTTCTTCCATACCTTCTAGGATTTCTAATTTTGCTTTCAATATATTTTCTCTTGAACCTAATTCACCTATATGTGATGTTCCTATATTTGTTATTACACACATTGTTGGTTTTGCTATGTTTGTTAGTGTTCTTATTTCTCCAAATGCATTCATTCCCATTTCTACTACCATTGCGTTATGGTCTTTTAATCCTAGAATAGTTAGTGGTAATCCTATATGATTATTAAAGTTTCCTTGTGTTTTTAATACATTATATTTTTCTGACATTACACTTGCTATTATATCTTTTGTGCTTGTTTTACCAACACTTCCAGTTACTGCAATTACTGGTATGTTATATAATTTTCTTTTATATGTAGCAATTTCTTGTAGTGCTTTTATTGTATCTTTAACTTTTATTATTGCAATATTTTCATATTTTTGTAATTTTTCTAAATCTACATTTATATCTTGTAAAATACATACACTTGCTTTTTTTTCTAATGCTTCTTCATAAAATAAATTTCCATCAAAATTTTGTCCTTTAATTGCAATATATACATCATTTGGTTCTATATATCTTGTATCTCTTGAAAAATTTTCACATACAATTTCTTCATTTCCATATATTAATTCTCCATTACATATTGTAACAATATCTTTTACAGTTATATTTTTCATTTAAAATACCTCTTTTTATTATATTAATTTGTTCTAATAATATACCTATTTTTTACTAATGTCAAATATTATATTTACACATGATAAAAACCCTCCATGTTTTTTCTAACATTTTGGGTTCATATCACAATTTAAGTTCACTTAATTAATTCATTTTTTTAATAATCTTATTGAACATTTCTATTTGCTATTTCTATAGCTTTTGAAACAATATTTCCACATGTCTTTGCAGAAACATTTCCCCAACCACCATCTTTTTTAACTTGATCATATACACCAAGTTCTTTTGCGATTTCTTCTTTTAAATTTTCAGACATTATACTTGTTCTTCTAGACATATTAAAATACCTCCATATTTTCAAGAAGATTTTCACTTTTTAAAATTTTATAAAGCGAATTTTTTAACCTTCTTTACAAATATTATTTGTAATTTTAATATTAATATTATTAGAAAATTTTTGATTTTTTGTTACATTGTTAAAGTTCCATTTGGTGTATTTACTATCATTAAAATATCTTGTTCATTTCCTGTTTCTACATCAATATATACTAAAAATTCTCTATCTTCTACTTTTCCTTTAAATTCCCAACATAATACTTCTGTTTTATATTCTGTTGGTATAATTGCTAAACCTTCACTTCCTATTTCTAAATCTTTATTTATTGTATCTCTTGCTTCATCTATGCTAATTTTTGGCTGTTGTAATGTTCTTTCAAAATGAGAATTTAAGTATCCTGTTGTTTCAATTCCTAATATCTCTCCATTGTCTAATGCAACTTTTAATTTTATTAAATCTGGATAAATTACTACATCATCTTGTTGATATGCATAATTTATTGTTACAACACCATTATTCTTTAAATAATATGTTTCTTTCATATTTTCAAAGCCTTTTTCTTTTAAGAAATTTTTTCCAATTTCATCTGCTTGCTCTTGCGTTATTTCTTCATTTTCAGTATCTCTATTATAATTCATGTAAACTACATGTCCACCTTTTTTTGATACAGCAATGCTTGCATTGTTGTTCTTATCTCCATCTTTCATTTTTACATAGAAAGTATAGCATTGTATTGTTCCATTTTCAGAAAATCCATTAGAAGTTATTTCTTCTATTTTATCTGCACCAATAAATTCTTGTGCTATATTTTTTGCTGTTTCTTCATCTATATCTTCACCTGTTAAACCTTTTTTCTCCATAGTTGTTATATGTTCTGAAAATGCTCCATCATATATTAATCCAGCATATTCATGAAAGTTATCTTCTATATTTGCAAAACCATCTTGAGACATATTTGATACTTGTTGTGCATAGTCTACATTTTGATTGTTTGTTAATTCTTCCCAACTTATTACTCCTGTTGATATTTCTTCTGTTAATTGCATTAATGTATCTTTTAATTGCACACTATAATCGTGTAATTGTTTTAAATTACTTAAATCTTCATCTGTTAATTCTTCTCCTGAAATATTTTTTGTCGCTAATGAATAACTATAATCACTTACTTGATTTAAAAATCTAGATGTATTTGATAATCCTTCATTTGATAATGGTATTTGTGCTAAATATGCTTGTGCTAAGTTTGCTTCTCTCCATACATACATTAAAGTTTTTGCACCATATTCTGGTGACGTTGATATTAAAGATTTTGCTAAATATGTTTCTACATTATCTACATAGTCAACCGCTTCATAAAACGACATATTGTATATGTTTGAAGATACTTGTTTATATTCTTTTTTATTTGAATTCATATATATTATTAAACCTATTACTGCTATTACAAGTATAACTATTATTGCTATCATTATTTTCATTTTTGTATTATTTTTCATATTTTCCAAAATAATTCCTCCAATAAACTTATTTTTTCTTTGTATTTTTATATATTTTTTACTTTTTTTCATAATTTATACTGTAAAATATTTTATTAAATTATTTTTCAATTTTTTTTGAATTTTTTATATATATGTGGTAAAATAGTTATACATTATATGAAAGGATTTTTTAACTATGAAAAAAGTATTGATTTTTTATGGTTCTTATGGTGGAGGTCATCTTAGTGCTGCAAAATCAATAAAAGAACAAATAGATACATATTATAAAAATGTTGATACGATTTTAGTAGATTGTATAGAATATATAAATCACAGTTTTAACAAAATTACTGTTACTGCTTATAATGAAATGGCAAGAAAAGCACCCTGGGCTTGGGGTAGAGTTTATACTAAAACAAAAAAAGGTCCTATGTCAAGAATAAGTCATACATCAAATATAGTTATGGCAAGAAAATTAAAGCAACTTTTGCAAACAATTCAACCAGATTTAATAATTTCAACACACCCATTTGCAAGCCAAATGTGTGCATATTTGAAAAAAAAGAAAAAAATTCAATGTGAACTTGCAACTGTTATGACAGATTATTGTCCACATCCTCAATGGTTAACAGATTCAGAATATATGAATTATTATTTTGTTGCTCATGAAGAAATGAAAAATGCACTTATTAAAAGTGGAATTCCTTCTTATAAAGTTTTTGCAACTGGTATTCCTCTTTCTAATAGATTTTTACAAAGTTATAACAAGCAAGATACTTTGGATTATTTTGGCTTACAACCTAATAAGAAAACTATTTTATTTTTTGCTGGTGGAGAATTTGGTCTTAGCAAAAGTAAAACTTATAAAATGTTAGATACTCTTGCTAAAAATTTTGATAATATTCAAATTATCGCTATTTCAGGTAAAAATAAAAAGATGAAAAAGAATTTTGATGAAATTGTTAAAGAAAATAATAAGGAAGATTCTATAAAGGTGCTTTCTTATACAAATAAAATTCCTGAGCTTATGAGTATTTCTGATATGGTTATTACTAAGCCTGGTGGTTTAACAACAACTGAAAGTTTGGCATCTGGTTTACCTATTATTGTAATAAATCCAATTCCTGGTCAGGAGGAGGAAAATGCAGAGTTTTTGGAAAAAGAACATCTTGCTATTTGGATTAGAAAAAAGGATAATGTTGAAGATGTTTTAAAAGAAATTTTTAATAACCCTTCTTTAATGAGAAAAATGAAAATTAATGCTAGATTATTTGCTAAAAAACATTCGACAATTGATATTTGTAAGATTTTACTTGGTTAAAATATAAATTATAAAATAAACAACTTATATAAGCATAAAAAGCATAGATAAACATATAAAACCTATTAAAAAAAAAAGCATTAGATAAACAATAAAATCTAAGCGTGAGATAAGATTATACTTTTTTTGCAACTGAGTGTCTCGGGGGGACCGCTGAATGCTGTTAGATACGAAGTATCGTTACAGCATCAGTGGGAAGACACGAAATGAAAAAAAGTATAACTTATCGAAGAAAGCATAGATTTTATAAGTTTATCTATGCTTTTTTTATAAATTTTATTGTTTATTTATGCTTTTTACAGATTTTATATATTATTCATGCTTTTTTAATTTTATATTTCTCTTCTGCCTTCTAATGCTTTAGTTAAAGTAATTTCATCTGTATATTCTAAATCTCCTCCAACTGGAATTCCGTGTGCAATTCTTGTTACTTTTATTCCCAATGGTTTTATCAATTTAGAAAGATACATTGCAGTTGCTTCTCCTTCTACTCTTGGATTTGTTGCAATTATTATTTCTGTTATGGTTTCTCCACTTTGAATTCTTTGTAATAATTCTTTTATTTTTATATCATCTGGTCCTATTCCATTCATAGGAGATATTGAACCATGTAATACATGATATACTCCTTTAAATTCATGTGTTCTTTCCATTGCTATTATGTCTTTTACATCTTCTACAACACAAATAATGCTAGAATCTCTTTTTGGATTACTACAAATTGGACAAGGGTCTGTGTCTGAAATGTTAAAGCACTTTGAACAATATTTTAAATTTTGTTTTGCATTTCTTATAGCAGAAATAAATTCTTCTGTTTCTTCATTTGTTGCATTTAGTATATGAAATGCAAGTCTTACGGCTGTTTTATGTCCTATACTTGGTAGTCTTTCAAAACCTTCTATTAATTTTTCTATTGATGGTGAATATACTGACATATTTTTTCCTACTCTCTATTAAAATCCTGGTATATTATATTTTCCAAATTGTGCTGATTGCTCAGAATCTACTTTTCTTAATGCTTCATTTACACAAGTTAAAATTAAATCTTGTAACATTTCTACATCATCAGGGTCTACTACATCTTTTTTTATTATTATTTCTTTTAACTCTTTACTTCCTGATACTTTTACAGAAACTGCTCCTCCACCTGCTGTTGCTTCAAATTCTTTTTGTGCTAGTTCAACTTGTGTTTTTTCCATATCTGCTTGCATTTTTTTTGCTTCTTTCATTAGTTGATTGATGTTCATTCCACCAAATCCTCCCATCCCTCCTGGGAATCCTCCTCTTTTTGACATTTTTATTTCCTCCTTAAAAATTTTTATTCTTCTATTATATTAAATGGCACATCTAAATTTTTTGCAAGTGCTTCAATGCTATTTGCATTATTTTCTGATTGTGCACTTTCTTTTTTAGTATCTACAAATTTAACTCGCATTTCTTTTCCACATGCTATTGATACTTGTTTTTCTATTTCATTTATATTTTCACTTTTTTCTAATACTGCTTTTCCAAAAGGTGTAATTCCATTTGGAAATTCTATTTCAACTGTCATATCATTTTTTTCTACTGCATTTGTGTTCATTAAATTTGTATATAACATTATTTTTCCACTTGTTTTTAGGTCATTTACAATGTTTTTCCAATTTTCTTGTATTGATCCTGCTTGTGCTGGTTTTTCAGTTGATTTCTTTTCTGTTTTATTACTAATTTCTGCCTTTTTTATTGGCTCATTTTTTTCTAATGTAACTTTTGGTTTTTCAGTTACCGTTTTTGTTGTTACTATTCCATTTTTTACCGCTTGTTCTAGCTTTTCTATACGATTTTCTAATTCTTCTGTTCCTTCATTTTTATGTACCATACATAATTTTATTATTCCTGTTTGGAACATTATTATTTTTTGTGATGACATCTTTATTTCATTCTCTAATTGAGATAATTCGTATATAATATTTAATAACCTTTCTTTTGATACTTTTTCTGCTAATTCTTGTATTTTTTCTATTTCTTCTTTATTGTATATTTGTGTATTTTTACTTGTTTTATATACTAATATGTCTTTTACATATTTTATCATTTCCCATAAGAAATTTGTAACATCTTTGCCTTCATTTAATACATCTTCTGTACTTTGTAATGCATTTTCTACATTATTATCAAAAATTGCTTCTGTTAATTTACTTATATATGTAAGTTTTGGTATTCCTACTAAGTCTTTTACTTTATCTTCATCTATTTTTGTATCTCCATCTTGTATACATCTTTCTAATATGCTTAGTGCATCTCTCATTGCACCTTCTGATAATACTGCTATTGTATTTAATGCTCCTTCTGTTGCTTCTATATTACTTTCTTTACATACTATTTTTAATCGTTTTATTATATTCTCATTTGATATTTTTTTGAAGTCAAATCTTTGACATCTTGAAAGTATAGTTGGTGGTATTTTTTGTGGTTCTGTTGTTGCAAGTATAAATTTTACATGCTCTGGTGGTTCTTCTAATGTTTTTAATAGTGCATTAAATGCTCCTGTTGATAACATATGTACCTCGTCTATTATATACACTCTATATTTTGCAAGTGTTGGCAAAAAATTTACTTCTTCCCTTATAGAACGTATATCTTCAACACTATTGTTTGATGCTGCATCCATTTCTACAACGTCTGTTAATGAGCCTGACATTATTCCTTTGCATATTTCGCATTCATTACATGGCTCTCCATCTTTTGGATTTAAACAGTTTATTGCTTTTGCTAATATTTTTGCTGTTGTTGTTTTTCCTGTTCCTCTTCCTCCATTAAATAGGTATGCATGACCTACTCTTCCTGCTATTATTTGATTTTTTAAAGTTTTTGTTATATGTTCTTGTCCTACTGTTTCTGCAAATGTTGTTGGTCTAAATTTTCTATATAGCGCTTTATATGCCATAATTACACCTCTAAAACTTTAATTTTTCAAAAGTCTAACCCCTCTATGGAAAGTAAATTCCACATAAATACGCTATTTATTGCTGCTTCCTTCCGGACCTGACAAGGTTCATAGTTTTTTATTGGTTTACTTTCCATACAAGAGTTAGACTCTTAAATATTATATACT
>CANQOW010000015.1 GCA_947625545.1 uncultured Clostridia bacterium | reverse complement strand
TAAAGTATTTTCCTTCTTCTGTATTTAATGCAAAATATACTGCATGTACACTATATGATATTTTGTTATATTCTAAGCCTGTTGGTATTTGTATTTGGTATGTAAAGTCATATTTATCTCCATTTTGTAATGTTAAAGCTGATAAGTCTATTAAAAAGCTTTTTACATTTGCAAAATCTGGGGTTAATGTCCATCCATTTGACTGATTTTTTATATCATCTGTTGGATTTTTCTCGCTTGAATAATATACTTTTACTTTGTCTCTTATAGTTTCTGGTACTGTTATTCCTGCTGAAGTCATTGTTGTATCAAAATTTGAGCCAGTTTGACCTTTATTTATTATATGTGTGTTTCCTGTAAATGGTATTTTTCCTACTATTTTTACATCTGTTATTGTTCTTAAATAGTTATTTGTTATGTTTAATTCTACTTTTGCTGTTCCTCTATTTTTTTCTACTTCTGCAATTTTTGGTGCTATAGCAATACTTCCATTGTCATCAAATTCTTTTGCTTGTTGGCTTGTTAATAATGAATTTGGTGATACTAAGTTTAATGTTACTGTATCATAGTTTACTTGTTCTACTTTATTTAAATCTCCATTTACATCATATGTATCTGCTTGTTTATAATAATAGTTTTCACAATTTTCATTACTTGCATATAGTTCTACTTGTTTATTTTCTGTTACTGTTTTTGGGTTTGGTGTTATGTTACAATCTACTGTTATGTAAAAATCTTCTTCTGTTTCATTTTTTGTTATTATTTTTATAAATCTTTCTCCGTCTTCTCCTTCAAATTGTTCATAACTTTCTATTGTTATATTTTGTTTACTTGGTGTAACTGAATTTATTTCTATACCAAATATTTCTTTTGGCAACTTTAATAAGAATGCACCATTTTTCCATTTTTCTTCGTTATAGTTTTGAGTACATTCTGTTCTTATTGTTATTTTAAAATTATTTTCTGTTGCTTGTGTTGATATTGCCATTGGGCTTACATTAACTGTTGCTACTGATATTGGTGCTTCATATTCTGCTGAATGTGTGTATGTATTTATTTTAGCATTATTTAAGTAACCTGTTAGGGTTGATTTTATTCTTATTAAATTATCGAAATCTTGTTGTTCATAATGTGTTGTTATATATTCATCATCTAGTTCTTTTATGTTATATACTGTTAAACTACTTTCTGCATTTGTTGCACTTGTTTCTACTCTTATATGTTTTATTCCTGTTTCATATTCATAGAAACTATTTTCTGTATAATTATTCCAATTTTCTTTTGTAAATGTTTCTATTAATTCATTTGTTTCGTCATTATATACTCTTATTTCTCCATTTTCTCCTAATAGGATTTCTGGGTCACTAAAGTATATTCCTACATTTTTTGTTAAGTTTTCCATACTTTCTTCTTGACTACCAGATTTTATGAATACATCTGAAACTTTTTTTACGCTATCTTCTTCTGTTTCTTTCATTTTTATTCCTGAATCTGATTTTCCATTTGAACCTGTAAATGCATACCATTTTACTGTGTAATAGTCTTTTTCTTCTTTTTCTGATACTCCATTATATATTCTTAATGGTTTTGATTTTGATACTAAATATCTTTGTGTTGGAGATGATGCATATTTTCCTACTGTTACTTTAAATATTGCAACTGTTCCTCTTGGGTTTTCTAGTGTTAATACTAAAGTATCTTTTGCTATATTTGATTTACTTAAATTTCTAAATTGACTACTTGTATTGTTATATCCTTCGTAATATGCTTCTACTGGTATTTTTATTTCTACTGTATCTGTTCCTAATTCGTTATATGCTTCTATTGGATATTTTATATTTATTTCAAATTGTGTGTATCTTTGGTTATAGTATGAACCTGTGTTTACTTGGCTTGTTACAATTTGATTTTCATCTATTTCGGCTTCTCTATATGCTGTAAATTTTCTTGTTGATTTTGTATATGTAAATTTTACGTTGTCTCCTGTTATTGTTACTTCTTTTGGTGCATATCCATTTAATTCTGGTATTGTTCCTTCTAAATTTGCTTTTTTTAGTATTAATTTATTATTTTCTTCTTGTGTTGCTACTTTAAAGTTAAAGTTTATTGTTTGATTTTCTTCATCTATTGCTTTTGATAATGTATTTGTTTGTATTTTATTTCTTGTACTTCCATTTATGTATGTTGGTATTGTACAATTTAAGTCTCCATACCATTCTACTTGAAATGGTACTTCTTTTGTTATTTGTGTTTGTGTTTCTGTTCCATCTGGATTTGTTTTTACGTGTGTTCCTGTAAATATTATTTTATTTTCTTTACTATATTTTGTTGTATCATTTCCTATTGCTGCTGTTTTACTTGAACCTGAGTTATAGTTTCCACTTTTTACTTCTCCTGTTATTAGTTTTTGGGTTCCATTATGAATTTGATTTAATTTTATTTCACTTGTATTATTGCTTATATAGTTATTTGGTATTTCAGGGTCTTTTACTATTGCTGTTTCGAAATAGAAATTTTCGGCTTTTATTGTTATTGTTCCATCTTTTAAATAACCATCTGTTAATACATTTAATTCCATGTATAGTGTTGCTTGATTTCCTATTTCTTTACATACTCCTCTTACTTTTTCTGCTATATTATCTCCATCTGTATCTTGCAAGAAAAAGGCATCAAAATTAACGTTTTCACTTTTGGTTTTTTCGTCTCCTTTATTTACCTTATCGTATGCTTGCATTCTTTGTTGTTCTAGTGTTAAATTTGCATTATTTATTTTTTGATTTTTATTTAACACTAGATATCCTATGCTTGCTACTATTATGGCTATTAATAGAACTATTGTTATTATATATATTAGTTTCTTTACACCTTTCATGTTTCTATTCCTCCTATTTATATATTAAAACTTTTAATTTCTATTGTAAATAGGAGTTTTTTCCTGCTTTTCCATTTATATTACGGATTGTCTTTTTTTGAGTTTTTTTACATTTTCTTGACATTTTTGTTTGTTTTTTGTAATATTTTGGGAAATACTTTTTAATTCTCTTGATTCCGTAAGAATCATTGGTTTTTTTCACTAATATAGAGAGCTGATAATCATTCAAAAATTTGAGTGACGCGCAGTATGGAAGGACTTTATAACTTTTAAAGCATTTCAATAATTAGTATTTTTAAATATACACTAAATATATTTTATTGCGAGTCCGACCAGCAAGGAACGGTAATTTTTTAATGATTATACAAGCTCTCTTTTAATTAGAAAACTTAAGCAAAAAAATTCTAATTAAAAAATCTTGCTTCGAGAACAAATATTTTTTTCTTTTCGTGTCTTCCCAATGATGCTGTAACGATACTTCCGTATCTAACAGCATTCATCGGTCCCCCCGAGACACTCATTTTAAAAAAATATTTGATTCTCTCACGTTTTTTAATTAGAATTTTCTTTAGTTGTGTGCTACAAGAAAAGTGTATTTATTCATTTAAAGTTTATTTGATTTCTTCATATCTTTTTACTTTTTGTGTTGTTGTTTTTGCTAATGGTTTTGTTGTTATTTGTATTTCTTTTATGTGTTTGAATAATGGCAATGTTTCGTTTATTTTTTTAATTTCGTTCCATATTATATTGTAATATTCTTTTTCTTCTTTTTCACCATATTTTTCTTTCATTAGTTGTTCATCATATACAACTTTTGCTGTTATTTTTCTTCCTTCTTCATCTTTTGCATATACTATGCTTTCTAGTACACATGGTATTTTATTTATTAAAATTTCTAGTTCTTGTGGATATATATTTTCTCCATTTTTTAATACTATTACGTCTTTTTTTCTTCCTGTTATATATAGGAAACCATCTTTATCTAAATATCCTAAGTCTCCTGTGCTAAACCATCCATTTTTTAATACTTTTTTTGTTTCTTCTTCGTTCTCGTAATATCCTATCATTACACTAGGTCCTTTTACGGTTATTTCACCTATTCCTTGTTCGTTTGGGTTTTCTATTTTTACTTCTATGTCTGGTAATGGAAATCCTATTGAGCCTGGTCTTTTTCTTTTGTCTGTTTCTGCTGATATTACAGGGGACGTTTCTGTTAGTCCATATCCTTGTATTGTTTCTATTCCTAGGTTGTTATAGCCTATTATTGTGTCTTTATCCATTGGTGCTGCACCAAATAATGCTATTCTTAGGTTTCCTCCTAATTTGTCTAATACTGATTTGAATACTTTTCTTCTTATATCTATTTTGCATTTTAAAAGTGTGTTTGATATTTTTGTCATTTTTTCTATTAGTTCTTTTTTTCCACTTTCTTCTATTCCTTTTTGTAATTTTTTATAAACTGATTCTAATACTAATGGTACTGCTACAAATACGCTTATTTTGTATTCTACTAGGTTTTGTGCTATATATCTTAGTCCGTCTGAAAATGCTACTGTTACTCCATAATATATTCCAAATAGAAATGTTATTGTGCTTTCAAATGTATGGTGTAATGGTAAAAATGATAATAAAGTGTCTGTTGGGTATAGTCTTAAATATTTTGCTAATGCCATTATGTCTGAACATATATTTTTTTGTGATAACATTACTGCTTTTGGCTCTGATGTTGTTCCTGATGTGAATAACATTATTGACATTTTTTCGTTATCTATTTTTTTATTTTCAAATTCTGTATTTCCTTGTTGTATTTCTTTTTCTCCTATTTTTTGTAGTTTTTTATATGATTTTTCTTCGTTATTTTCTTTTTCTAGATCCATGTTTATATAGTATTTTAATTTACTTTTTTTGCTTTTTCTTATGTTACTAAATATTTCTTTATATTTTTCTTCGTATATTACCGCTTCTGCTCCGCTTCTTATTATTAGGTTTTCTATTTCTTTTTCTTGTAATGCTTTGTCTAATGGTACTACTACCATATTTCCTAATGTTATGCTTAGATAGCTTGTACACCATTCATATCTGTTGTTTGATATTAATGCTATTTTTTTGTTTTCTAATCCTAATTGTAATAATGCTGTTCCTAAATTTTCTATGTCTTTTTTAAATTCTATGTATGTTTTTTGTATATATTCTGGTGTTTTACTTGTTATGTCTTTTTTGTATGTGTATGCTATGTTATTTGGGTATTTTTGTACTGTTTTTTCTAGTAGTTCTCTATAATTTTCTATTTTTTCTACGTTTTTATATACAATTTTATTTTTCATGCTTTTCCTCCAAATTCCATTTTTTTGCTATTTTATAATATTTATTGGTTTTTTGCAAGTATTTATATATATAAATTTAATATTTTCTTACGTGTTATTTCTATTTTTGGTAAAAGAAAAAATTAATATTTTTCTTTATTTTGTAAATACTAATCTAGGATTGATAATGTTTTAAAAATATTTATTTAAGCAATTTTTGCTTTAATGGAGGTTTTTATGTTTATTCCTAGTGAAGTTTATTATGAGGAGAAGGCTAAGGATTATTTTTTAGGGAAGGAATTAATTTCTCGTTATGAAAAGTTAAATGTTCCTATGTTTGTTATTGAAAATCATAATAATATTCTTGAAATGAGATCAAAACAAAATACAGATTTTCCTAAAATGAAACAGAATTTAATTATTGGTATTCGTAAAACTCATAAGTTTGTTCCTAATAATAAAATTTCTGATTTTCTAGTTCCTTATACTTCTTCTCGGTTGTACTGCTATGTGTATGTATTGTTATTTGGTTTGTAATTATAATAAATGTTCTTATTTAAGACTTTTTGTTAATCGTGAAGAGATGTTAGATAAGGTTATTGTTACTTGTAATAATAGTGATAAATTGCTTACTATGGAGATTGGTAGTAACAGTGATTTAATTCTTGAAAATTCTATTACTGGTAATTTGGAATGGACTATTCCTAATTTTATTGATAATTCTAATAAAGGTTTCTTAACTTTCCCTACTAAGTTTGATATGGTGGATCCTATTTTAAATTTGAAGCATGATGGTCGTATTATTGTTAGAATGAGTATTAACCCAGATTATATTATTAGAAGGGTTGAATTTGGTACTTCTATGCTTGCTGATAGGGTTAAGGCTATTAATAAATTAAAGGAAGTAGGTTATACTGTTGGTATTTTAATTGCTCCTATTATTTTAGTTGATAATTGGAAGGAATTATATGAGAATTTATTTATTTTTTTATCTGAAAATTTGAGTGCTGAGGCAAAGAAAGATGTTTTTTTTGAGTTTATTTTGATGACTTATAGTTATATTCATAAAGCTATTAATCATGATGCTTTTCCTAATGCTATTGAACTTTTTGATAAAGATAAAATGAAGGCTCGTGGCTACGGGAAATATGCTTACAAAGATTCTATTAGAAAAGAAGCAGAAGATTTTTTCTTTTCAAATATGAAGAAATTTTTCCCTAATAATGTTATTAAATATATGGTTTAAAGTAAAAATTTCTTGCTTTTTATGAATTTATAGAATTCATTAGGGTCTCCTTTTGTAAATTTATCTTTTTCTAGTATGTATGAATGTGTTCTATCTATATATAAATAAAAGAATTCGTCTGTTTCATGTACTTTGTATAATTCTTTATATTTAACTTTATATGTTTCACTTTTGTCTCTTACTTTAAAATATTTTTCATAAAAGTAGAAATAGAAGGTATCTTCTTTTTCTATTTTTTTGCTTTTTAATTCTTTTTTTATTATTTTTATTTGTGAAAAGTATCTATAATATACTACTAGTGCTAATACTACTGAAAATATTATTGTTGCACCTATTTGTTTATATTGTATATTTATTATTATGCAGTATATTAATAGTATTATGAATAATATAGTGTATATTTGATATTTTAGTCCGTATTTTTGGTTATGAAATTCTAGAAATTTCATATATATTTCTTTTGTATATTTTGTTACGTTTTTATATATTGGTTCCATATTTTTCTCCTATTTTTTTATTATGGTATTATTATATCATTTTATTTTTATAAAATCTATATTTTATGTTGTATTATTTCTAAATTTATGTTATATTTTAATTAATTGATTAATTGTTTGAAAGGAGGAATTTTTATGTGGATTGCTATTATTGCTATTGTTGTTATAATCGCTTTATTTTTAATTGTTACTTATAATAGTTTAGTTCAATTAAGACAAAAGGTTAAGAATGCTTGGAGTCAAATTGAAGTTCAATTACAAAGAAGATTTGATTTAATTCCTAATTTAACTGAATGTGTTAAAGGTTATATGGCTCATGAAAAAGATGTTTTAGAAAAAGTTACAGAACTTCGTTCTTCTTGGGCTAATGCAAAAAGTATTGATGAAAAGGTTGATTTAGATAATAAATTACAAAATACTTTAAAAACAATTATGGCTGTTTCAGAAAATTATCCTGATTTAAAGGCTAATGAGAATTTTATTTCTTTACAAAATTCTTTAAGCGAAATTGAAGATAAAGTTTCTTATGCTAGACAGTTCTTTAATGATGCTGTTACTATGTATAATACTAAAATAGCCGTTTTTCCTAATAATATTGTTGCTTCTTTATTTGGTTTTAAAGAAGAAAATTTATTTAATGTTGATAATGCTGAAGCAAGAAATGCTGTTAAGGTTGATTTTAATAAATAATTTTTAAGGCTAACTTCTTTGTTAGCCTTTTTAATTGTACACTCTGTATAAAAAAATTAGGCTGTGTGTCTAAAGTTCTGCTTTTGTTAACGCGCAATTTTCTTATTAAGGGGGTTTTATGAAAAAGTTTTTAAAGTTTATTTTTATTTTAAGTTTCGCTTTTATTTTATGGAATGTTTGTAATAGTTCACAAGCAAATTCTATAAGCGAAATTTCTATGGATATTTTTATTAAGAATAATGGTGATGCTCAGGTTACGGAGGTTTGGACTTGCTCTAATAATAGTGGTACTGAGGTTTATCATCCTTATTATAATTTGGGTAATTCTCAAATTAAAGATTTAAGTGTTAAAGAGGGAAGTAAAATTTATACTACTTTGAGTAGTTGGAATACTTCTAGTAGTTTCGATAATAAGGCTTATAAATGTGGTATTAATAAAATTTCTAATGGCGTTGAGTTGTGTTGGGGTATTAGTAATTATGGTTCTCATGTTTATACTGTTACTTATACTATTACTAATTTTGTATCTCAATTAACAGATTCGCAGATGGTTTATTGGACTTTAATTCCATATAATTTTTCTAATTCTATTGGTAAGGCTTATATTAAAATTCATGCTAATAATAGATTTAGTGATGATATTGGTGTTTGGGGTTATGGTAATTATGGTGGTACTGCTTATGTTTATGATGGTTATATTGAAATGCAATCTAAAGGTAGTTTAAGTTCAAGTGAGTATATGACTATTTTAGTTCAGTTTCCTAATAATACTTTTAATGCAAGTAATAAATTAAATCACGATTTTAATTATTATTTAGATATGGCTGAAGAAGGTAGTACAAAATATAATAGAAATTCGGTTGGTAATATTTTTATAGTTATATTTTCTATGCTTTTCACATTTTTACCTTTCATAATTTTTATAATTATTTTTATTTTTTCTATTAAATATTCTAATTATGATAAAAAAATTGATTTTAGTGTAAGTGGTGGAAAGCATATTCCAAGAAATGTTGATTATTATAGGGATATTCCTTGTGATGGTAATATTTATAGGGCTTATTATATTGCAAAAATTTATGGTATTTTAAAGAATGAAACTGATATTCTTGGTGCTATAATTTTAAAATGGGTTAAAGATGATATTATTAAACTTGACCAAAAAAATAATAGTTCAATTTTTAAGAAAGAGGATACTATTATTATTTTAAATACTACGACAGCTTCTCAATATAAATTTAGTTATATTGAACAACAATTATATAATATGCTTAATTCTGCAAGTAAAGATGGAATTTTGGAAGATAAAGAGTTTGAAAAGTGGTGTTATTCTTCTTATAGAAGTATTTTAGGTTGGTTTAAAGATATTGATAAGGAAGAAAAGAATAATTTAACTAAGGAAGGTTATTTTACTACTTCTACTAAAAAGACTATTTTTTCTGGAAAACTTACAAAGTATATTGCAACTCCTAAACTAAGAGATGAAGCTTTAAAAATTGCAGGGCTAAAAAGGTATTTATTAGATTATTCTTTAATTAGTGAACGTGAACCTATTGAAGTTAAATTGTTTGAAGAATATCTAATTTATGCTCAAATGATGGGTATTGCTAAGAAAGTAGCAAAAGATTTTAAAGATTTATATCCTGAGGTAATTGAGGCTTCTAGATTTACTTCTTATGATTATATTATTTTTGTTAATACTTATTCTGCTCGTGGTGTTTCTAGAGCTCATTCTGCTAAATCTGCTGCTGAGGCTCGTGCTTCTAGTTATTCTTCTGGTGGTGGAGGCTTCTCTTCTGGTGGCGGAGGCCGGTGGCTCCTTTGGCGGTGGAGGCGGAGGCCGGTGGCGGTTTTCGTTAATACTATATTGTTTAAAAAAAGAAGAAACTTTGAATTTTCAAAGTTTCTTCTTTTTATATGTTTGTTCTAACTCTTACATCCTATCCAAAATTTATATTCATAATCTTTTTGAATAGCTAAATTTAATTCATTTAATATTTTGCCATTTATATTTTTTTCTTGTTTTTTCTAATTAAATATTACTTTTCTCATTGCTTCATTATTAATTTTTTTCACAATTTTTACTGTTTCTTCAATTCTACTGAATCTCTTAACCTTTTCCTCTTGTAATATATTTTTTTCAATATATATAATTTGCTTAAATATTTCTTCTAAAACGTTCACCACTATACTATTTCCTGCCATTTTATATAGTTTATCTCTAGTAAAGAACATTTCTCCTTTTCTAGCTTGAAAATTATTATCTATAATTCTTTGATAATCTTGTTCATCAAATCCCATTAATAAAAAACATTCTCTTGGTGTAAGATATCTATAATTACTTTTATTACTATCTTCACTATAATAATCAATTAAACCAGAATTAGGATGCCTATCTTGTTTTGTAGTAACAGTTGATACAACAATATTATTTACTTTTCTATTTGTATAAAGTATATCATTCTTTTTATATATTTCTCTCCTAGATACCGTATCATTAGGTTGACATTCATCTGCTTCTATTTTGTATTGAATATTATTATAATCTAATTTTAATATATCATCTTTTAGGTTTTTATATCTTTTTATTATTTTATGTGTATATTTTGGATTTGCTAAATCATGCTTTTCAAAATAACTCTTTACTTGATTTTCTTTTATTTTATTATTATTAGTTAATATGCTTATCATATATGTTCTAACTCTTTTTTGAGGAATTCCAAAATCACTAGCATTGAGTGTATAAATCTTATTTGTATATCCTATTTCATTTAAATACCTAGTCCATTCATCAAAATTTGCCTTATGCCTACTTGCTAATATTGCACTTACATTCTCCATTAATAAGAATTTTGGTAGTTCCAATTTTGATTCTACTCTCTCTTTTAAAATTCTTTCAACTTCCCAAAGCATTCCAGATCTATTATGTGCATTTCTATCTATTCCGTCCTTTATTTCCGTGCCAAAATCCTGCTACAGATAAATCTTGACATGGAAAAGAATATGTTAAAAGATCTACATCATTAGATAATTCTTCACCTTTTATATCTGTTATGCTAACTAAATTATTTGTTCTTTCTATTGCTGCTAATAATCTCTTGGCAATCTCATAATTTAAATTTTCAACTGCTTTTTCAGTTGCTGGTTTTTTTCCATTCATACTTAATGTATATTTTTTTAGTTTATTTATTATTTCTTTTTGTGATAGTTTATTATATTTTTCTAGGTCTTGTTTTCCATTATGAATTAAGTCATATGCAATTATAGCATTTATATCCCAATCAACTGTATATAGAATTTTGTGTTTTATTCCAATATTTTCTAAAGCCTTTGCTTGGCTTCCTATACCACTAAATGTTTCAATTACTTTAAACATATATTTTCCTCTTTTTTTTTATATATAGTATTGTACCAAATTTCAATTTTAATTGCTAGAGTTTAATCAAAATTTATATTATTTTTTTTAGACCTTCTTCATATAGCTTTTCTCTTATTTCAAAAATTCTTTTAGCTTGTTTATTTGAAGGTGTTTTATAAGTTTTATCAAAATTAGCTGCAACCTCTAAAAAATTTTGTTCAATAGGGTTAATTAACTTTTTTTCTAATCCCCAATTTAAAACTTCTCTCCAATAATCAACGCCTAATTTTACAACTTCCATTTCTAAATTTAAATCATTTATCATTTTTCTTTCTTTTTTTCCTTCTTCAAGCTCTTCTTTTTCTTCTTCAAAGTCTATTAGAGAATTTATAAAGTTCTCATTTATAGTCCAATTTTCTTTTTGAGCGTTTTCCCAACAAGTGTCTTTCTTACACCATTCTGTAACGTTAGCTATCGGTCTATCATCTCGAGTTATAAAATCATATACTTCTTTAGTTGTAATTAACAATTGTTGTTCTAATTCACTATATAATTTTTGTTTGCTCCAAATTAATTTTAAATTTATTCTCTTATTATTGTACTGTTTTTTTATAATATTTGATAATATACTAATAGAATATGTAACTATATTCGCTCTATAAGCTCTTTTTTCTTTATACCAATCTTGATTTGTTACTAATTTTTCTGTTTCTTTAAATAAAATTGCTAAAGAAATAACATTTCTGTAATATACTTCATTAAATCTTGCATTTGATTTTTCCCACTGACTTTCTATTTTCTCAGCAAAAAATCTCATACTATATTGTGCACCTTTACTCACAATCTGTGGGAAACAGTCATATGTATTTATATATTTAGCTAAATCAACTTTTTTTATAACCTGATTTTTAGGGTTCTTTAATTGATATTTTTTTCGTTCACTGGCAGTAAGTTTCATTTGTTCTTGAGTATATTGTCCTCTTGCTCTTTCATAAAACCATATAGTTTGATATTGATTTCCATTAACAGCTGGAGCATATACTTTTCTTGAATATTCTTCCATTCTTATATGATATGGATGATTTGAGAAGAAATCTGCTTCATCAACTTTATTTTGACTATTTGCACATCTTGATATTGTTGGAATCATTTCAGTTGCTTTTTCATGATCCACAACAGATAATTTCATTGGTACGAAAATATTGGAAACATCTTTCTTATCTTGTAATACTGCATTAGCTATAGATGCTGTTGTTTGACCACCGTTTATTATTTGTAAATCTTTGATTTGTACTATTTTTAGCCCATCATTAGTTAATTCTGTCTTTATTTCTGTCGCAGTCGCTGCAATTCCATTATTATATGCAAAAAACATTTCTTCTTCATTCAATATTGTATTTCTTATACCTTTGTTAACTTTACCTTTTATACTTAAGAATGATCTAACATTTCCTTCAAGTAATCTTGCACCATAATCTATATACATTTTTGCTAAAACGTCTCCTGGAATAACTGCTAAATATGCAGAATATTCATTATTATTTATTGCATTAACACAAGATAATCCTCCATTTTTCATTTCAGAAAAATCTATTTCAATACTTTCCTTACCTAAAGAAGAACTATATATGTCGTACATTCTTTTTATATCCCATACATTTAATTCTACAGGTTTAGATGAGATATCTTCTTTTTTTATATTTTTTACTCTTTCACTTAATTTTCTATCTGTAATTATATAAAATCTAAATTTTACTATTTCATTAATATTGTTTAATAATTCTTTTGCAAATCCATATCCACTCGAGCTTTCCTCAAATCCTTTACTAGTTATATATCCATTTATACTTGCTTCAACTAAATGTCTCATACTATCATATAGTTTATTTATTTCTGTAGTTGTTAAATTTGTTGTTTCATCTAAGTTTGAGAAATCACTAATTAATACAACACATGTTTTATCATATGGATCAAAATAATATCCATCCATAACCATTTTTCTGTTTCGTTCTCCTATACCTTCGAAATATCCCTCTGTAAAATCCTCAAACTCTTCTGCATTAATTAATATCTCTACCACATGATTAACAAATTCACTTGACATATTATTTATTTCAGATTCAGCAGATACTCTTACATCTTCTAATAAATCTTTTCTATACTCTTCTAAATCCATATTAATCACCTACTACAAAAAAATCTTTCATTTTATTAATATATATTTGATAGCTAACTCTAACAATTCCATCCTTTAGTTCATTATTATTTATTCTTGGAAATCCTTCTATTACTTTATACTTTTCTATCCCTTTATTTGCATAAACATATTTATCATATTCTTCAGTATAAAAATAATTTCTTTCTTCTAGTTTTTTATAAAATAAATCTATTTGTTTTTTATCTTCTAACATTTTTTCTATAGATTTTATATATTCATTTAAACTAATTGGATTAGTTATAGCTAGATTACTAGGTTCTAATTTTACTAAAACTAATTCTCCATATAATTTTGATTCAAGTTGTTCTATAGAGCTAATTTCTACTGTAATAGCATTTTCTCTTATAGCCTTTAGCTCATACCACGTTTCATCAATTTCAAAATCTTTATGTGACATTGAGCTACCTATCCATGATTCTAAACTTTTGCTTATACCATACTTTTTTATCATTATTTCTTTTAAAAATACTAATTCTCCTAGTAGTCCTCTTATTTCGTTTTCACTCATTATTGTGGAATGAGGATTTTTAAACATTTGTATCCATTTTTTCCATCTTTCTATAATAAACGAAATTGGATCAATTCCGTTTTTTAAGTTAACTGTTTTTTGTACTATATCATCACAAAATTGATAAAAAATGTCGCTCAACATATCATCCAATAAACTAAAGCTTAAGCTCAATCTATCATCTATTGTTCTTTTTAAAATTTTGGCTTCAATTAATTTTGTAGATTCTATGTCTTCTATCTCTCCATATGCAACAATGGCTAATGTTTTATATCCTTTTTCATTATAACCAACATATGTATCTATAGGATGTTCTGCATTGATTCTTATAAAAGACTTTTTTTCTTTACATTCTTCAAATTTTTCTTTTATTAAACTAATCATTTACTTCTTCATCTTCCTCATTATCATACTCTTCAAAATTTTCAAACTGTCTATATGCTATTAAATTAATTTTATAATTTGCATAACTAGTCTCTTCATTTAATAGAGTAGGAATTCCTATACTTATTCCAACAATTGGATCTTTATCTTTTATACAAATTTTTTCATTATCTTCATCTTCTTTACTTAGATCTAATAAATATATCATTAGTAAAGGATTTCTTTTTATTCTAAAGTAAGCAATTTGTGGGACAATTTTTCCTATTTTTTCTGGATGCTCACTATAGTATTTTTCTTTTACTTCATCTATTTGTTTTTCACTTAATCCAAATACTGAGTCTCTTGGATTACCTAAACGATTCCTTTCTTTTGATAATTGTATTACCTTATCATTATTTCTAAACATAAAGCTTCTTTGTACTAAATTAACTGAATAATTTTCATCTATTATATATGGATCCTTACTTGATTCGCCATTAATAAATACAACATCCCATAAATTCAATTCATTTCCCTTATATTTATCTATAAAATTCATTATAGTTTCAGCATTAAATCTTAGGTTAGCATATGATGCTTCATAATTTTTTAAGAAATCAATAATAAGATCCTTTTTTATTCCTTCATAACCACATGAGGTACCTGTTTTTTTACATCTATATTTGTTTAATTTTATTGCATAAAGTAGGTTCTCTACAGCACTCAAATTTGTAGTATTATTTATTGAGTCATTATTAATTCTAGGTGTTTCTACAATTGCTTCACTTAATGATTGTGCTCTTTTATAATTTGAAGCTGTTCTCATTTTATTTCTTGCTGTTATCATTAAAGCCTGTTCATCATTTCTAACACGTAATCCAAATTCTAGCGGAGTCTTGCCTAATTCTCTCATATGTTTTATATCTCTTTTTAATTCATTTGTTGCTTCGCTTATTTCTTTATAATAGCAAATGTTTTCATTACTCATCCATACCTTACATAAATCATCATAATTTGGTCTATAACCAAACCATCTTCCCATTTGCATTAATGTATCATACATTTTTGAATTTCTATGAAAATAACTAATAACTAATCCTTCTAATGTTAATCCTCTTGATAATCCCATACCACCTATTGCTATTACTCTTAGACCATTTTTTTCATTTTCTTGATAATTTAATGAATCCTTATTTTTTGTATTTACTACCTTTACTTCTATAGGTGAAATTGATTCATCTATTATTTTTATTATTTGATTCCAATCAAATTCAACATATCCATATGAACTAATAAAAGTTTCATAAAGGAATTTAATGTGTTCATCTTTTAATGAATTATTTAAATCTAATTTACTATATAATTTTACTGATTTTTTTATATCTTCAACATAATCTAAAATAATATCGCCAAATTGCTTTTGAACTTTAACAAATCTACTAATATTTACAAGCATAGATCTATGAGTTGTTGTATCTCCTCTTAAATCTCTAATTGCATTTACTATCAAAAATTGATTTATTGCCTTCTTTAAGCTTTCTGATAGTTTTTCTACTACAAAATCAATTTTATGATTTATTGGATATATATCCCCATCTCTTATTGGTTCTAACATACTATAATATTTACTATCTTCATCATACATATCTTTTGCTCCAATATAATTTGTTGGTGCATCTAAACAATAGATATAATCTTTAGGGAAAAGATTCTCTTTTTCCATATCATCTTTTGTATCGGGATTTATAAAGACATTTGCATATGGAGTAGCTGTAAAACCAACATAACTTGCCTTTTTAAATAATCCTAACATTTCCACTATTTGGGCATTAGTTTTTGTAGGATCACAATCTTCTTTATTGGTATTTATTGAAGCATTATCTGCTTCATCATCTATCATCAAAAAAGAATTGTTTATATACTCTTTTCCTGGATCTAAATTTATTTGTTTTAACCACTGATTTAATCTTTCAAGTACTGTAACATTCTTTTTTATAACAAAAATTACAGGATCCTTTAATGTATTTAAAAATAATCCTAAATTATTAGCAAATTTAGTGTTAAAGTCATCGCTTTTCGTAGTTAAAACAGCTGTTCTTAATGTATTGTCATGTTTTCCTACCCCAACTAATTTATCAGTTTTTTGCTTTTTTATTGCATCACTATCTATTCCCGTAAAACCTTCATCGATTCTTAGTTGTGTTTGCTGTCTTAAGTTTTCTATTGTCCCTGCCAACAGAACTATAACTTTGTATCCTGCATCTGCTGCTTTACATATTAAGCCCGTATAATTTGCTGTTTTTCCTGACTGCACATCTCCTATTATCAATCCCCTTCTTTGAAATTTTTCTTCACCATTAGGGTCACCTAATAAATCTGTCAATTCATCAGACACTTCATCCATGGTCTTTACTACAGGTGTTGGAAATTTTTTGTCATGCAATAAATATTGTTCATATCTCTTCCAATATTTCATATTCAAATCTTTCTTTCGTTCATAAAACCACTTGACATGTTGTTTTGAAATTAATGCTTCTCCTAAATCAAGCTTAATTGAATTTTCTGCATGTATTGTGTTTCTAGCTATTCTTATTTCCTCTTCTGTCAAATTAAATGGCTTCATATTTGCAAAATTATTTATGATTTCATCTATTTCTTTTTCTGTTAAAGTATCTTTATATGTATATGTTTTTACTACATCTATTAATTTTTGAATATTATCATTCACCCTATAATTCCTCCTCTTTAAAAATTGACTTTAATTTTTCATAATTGCAATACGGTTCTGTTTTTAATAAAGCATTCAATGCATTTTCTTTGTTCATTCCTATACTAGCACATAATTCTAAATTCTCTTTAATTTCATTATATAATTTTTCTATAACTTCATTATTTTCATTATTTTCAGGCTTAATTACTTTTCCTTGAGAAGCATCTAAATATAATGAATTAGTAGGAAATTGTTCTTCTATAATATTAAGTGCTATGTCTAATGCTTTAAGTTGATTTGGATTTAAAGTTTCTTCTAGTATTTTTAATTGTTGTATATTTCTATTAATTTTGTATTCATAACAGCCATCTCTAAGTTCTATTCTCTCCCATATATAGTTTATATCTTTATCTTTATTAACTTTTCTTCCTCTATAATTATGGACTGTTTTACTTTGAAATATTGACTCATCAATACATGCATATAATTTTTTCTTTATTATATCAGGTAACTGTACTGTACTTTTTTTAATATCTATTCCCCACATATAATCTAGAGAATTTGGAATGTCTACCATAACTCTAGCCAATTTTCCTAATTCTTCTTTTCTAGTTAGTCTAAACCAGGTTCCCCATATTATTAATCTTTTATTTCTATAAATATAAAATCCTTGATTATTTTTTAAATCCTCTTTTCCTCCAACTTTTTCCAAATCTTCTTGAGTTAATTTGCTTATATATGGCAATATATATGGTTTAACTTTAATATTTTCATTATTAATTGTAATATTTTGTTCTCTTAATGCCATTGTAGATTTATTTGAAGGTAAAAATGGATCCCTAGATTTTATTTTATTGTTATTTACATATATTTCTACACCATCTTCTAAATATCTATGGAATACAAGAGCTAAATGATTAATTGTATCATTCATATAATCTCTTAATGTGTTATTTAAATTAGATGTAGATGATGAAACTTTCTCAAAGTTTTCTAACAATAAGTATGTTCCTGTCTCAACATTATCGAAAAGACTAATACTAGGTAATTTTCTTATTTCATCTTCTCCATATTCAAGTAAAAACCATCCCTGTCTCTCTATTACATAGTCAAGATCCCAAGAAAATCCAGATAATTTTCCATCTTTTTTACTAATTACAATTAATTTTCTACATTGTGATAGTGAAGCAGCTTTCATTCCTAAACCAAATCTTCCTAAATCGATTTCACTCCTTTTTTCTAATGGATTTTTGGCTCCATATCTCAATGCTTCTTCTAACTCCTCTTTGGACATTCCAATTCCATTATCAAATATAATTAATTGAGGATATTCATTCGGCATTAAAATAATATCAATTCTTTTTGCCATTGCACTTATACTATTATCTATTAAATCTGCAATCGCAGTTTGAAATGAATATCCTAAAGCTCTCATTGCTTCTATTAAAATTGGTGCTGATGGTAAGCTTTCTTTTTCTAACATAATAATCTCCTTTTCATTTTTCATATTTAACTAGTTTTAAATAATGTTTCATTATCTTCTTCTAAATTCATCTCTTTATACATATTTGTTTTTTCAAGAGCTTTTTTAAAAGCTGAATTGCTATATTTTAATTTTCCTCTTTCATCAACAATTTTTGTTAACGTTGGAAATTCTTTTTGATTTTTTTCAATCATTGATATTAAACTGGAATTATTCCCTATTCCATTCATTTTATGAGGCATTGCACAAACTAAAATATCTGAATAATTAAAGTTATTTTTTAAAAATTCGAAATTCATATTCGTTAGCTTATCATAATCTGTATAAAATTCTACTCTATTTTTATCAATTCCAACTTTTTTCAAACATCCTAATACTTCTTTATTATTTACTTCAATACTTCCTATTACAATTATTTTTGAAGTATTAGGATATGAATACCATCTTTCTTGCTCCTTAACATAGTTATATTTATTTAGTATATTCTCTAAAGTTCCATTTCTGTTAGCCATTATAATTGATTCACGAATTTTTTGAGTAATATCTTCTATTAGAATTTCTAGCTCTTTATAAATTCCTTCATATTTATACCCCCTCCATTATATCAAATCAGCTATACTTTTTAATTCTTTTTTTAGTTCTTCAAGTCTTTTAGTTGTTGATTTTATAATTTCAAGTTTTACTTCAATTTTTTTTATTATTTTTTGCTGTTCTTGTATTGATGGGCAAGGTACTATCATATTTTGTAAATCACCAATATTTATTGAAGGAATCGTTACTCCGCTTTTTATATTATTAAGCGATATATTTCCTTTTTCACTTTCTAAAAATGCTTTCAAATATAACGGTTTTAATTTTTTTGGTTCTGTTCTAATAACATTTATACTTCCATTTGCAATTATTTTTTCACCTTGATTTATTTTTATTAAGCATTTTTTTACTTTTTCACCTCTAGCAGAAATAACAATATCTCCGTCTTTTAATAAATATCTATCTAAGTTTTTTTCTTTTGAATTAATCATTTTCAAATCAGAGCAAATTTCACCTTCATCATTAATATTACTTATTTCTAGAATTTTATAATTCATTTCTTCTTCATTTTCTACAAGCATTTTATCTACCTCAGAAGAGGTAATTTGATAACCTCTAAATATATCTAGTGAAACTTTTCCTAACTCTTCTCCATTTTGTATTTCAGCATTTCCTATATAAACATTGTAATTTAAAGAATAATTATTATTTATTATTTGTTCCAAATCGACTTCAATGCTTTCATTATCAATTATTTCTTTAGCTTTTTTCACGTTAATAATTTTTGTTCTTCCATTCATTATATAGCATTCTTTTAAATCAACAAATTTTATTTTATTATTTTTTCTAGCTTTATTTAAAACAATGAGTGAAATATCTGGATTAGCGTAGGGTGACATATTATTTGGTAAATTAACAATTGATTCTATATATCCTTTTTCTATAAGTTCTTTTCTTATTTCTCTATCTAATGTATTAAATAAACTTCCTTTCATAGTTGTAATTACAGCTCTACCATTTTCTTTTAATGATGAAAGAACTTTAATAATGGTTATCCAAGTAATTGATATTCTACCTGACAATTCTATTTTTAAATTTTTACACACTTTTTCTAAAGATTTTTGTACATCTGTATCATATCTAGTTATAAAAGGAATATCTGCTACGGCATATTGATATTTTTTTTCAATATTATCAGTTAAAATATCTTTTTGATAATATTTTACATTTTCATTATTTAAAACGTACATTTTCATTTTTGCAATTTCTAATAAGTTATTATTAACATCATAACCATCAATTTTTAATTTTTTATGATTTTTCATAAGAATTTCATCAATTTTTCCTGTTCCAGAATATAAATCTATAATTTCTGAACCATCTTTTATGTCTAATAAATAATCAATTATTTCAACTTCTGTTTTTGGAGTTGGTATATTATCAAACCCTATTGTTGATTCTAAAATATTCATAATGTAATTTATTAAATCATTTTCATTATTTTTTAATAATTCATTAATTAATGATATACTTTTATCTTCTCCTACATATTCTTTTAAAGAATTAATTTCCTCTTTAGTTAAATCAGATACCTCTTTTAAAGATTTTATTTTTTCTTTTGAATCTCTTTTTAATTTTAGTGCAATCCTTGAAAGTATTAATTTTGAATTGTTACCAATAACTTCATTTAATATATTTCCCATATTTTTCTCCTTTCTAGGTTATCCTTAACCAACTATGTTATATAATAACATATTCTTTGGTTAATGTCAACCCATTTTTTTATTTTTTATTAAAAATCTAAAAATAGTGTAAATAAATTTGATGAGTATAATGAAAAAATATTGTATTTTTTTTAAAATTATATTATAATTGGAAAAAATATTAAAGGAAAAAAATATGGAATATTTTGATGTTGTAGATAAAAATCGATTTTTTTTGAAATAATAGAAAAAATATTAAAAGAGGATGTCCTAAAAATATGAATTGTACCCATTTTTTTACTTTGTAAATTTATGTGATATATATATATTTTTTTATAATTTAATATATTTTTCTCATATATACTTTCTAATCCTTCAAATATACTTCCATTTCTATTTTTGTCCATTCACCAATTTTTTCTTTACCTTTAACTTTTCCATATAATATTTTGCCTGCATCCATAAGTCTTGACAAAATTTCGTTTTTATCTCTAGGTATATATCCTAATTTGTTTCCTTCTTTATCTTTTACAACAATAGCTTTGCTATCATATTGATTGTTTGGTTCTCTAAAAAATTGAACTTCTACCCCTTCAGTTAGTTTTGGTTCAAGAATATTCATATTATCTATATGAGTAGTTCCTGCAATATGAACTTCGATTAAAAATATCTCTTGTGAAAATGGTTTTCCAATGTCTAAACCACCTTTATTATTCAATATATTTACTATATTATTACCATCTATTTTTATAATATCAGCCATTTTGTTCTCCTTTTAATTGTTTTAATATATTTTCTAAATTCGAATAAACTTCTTTACACATTTCTATTTCATTTTCTAATTCTTTTTTTCTCTTTTTAACTAATATTTCACTTTTTAAAAATTCTTTTTTATTATATGGAAAACTTTCTTTTATTTTTTTTATTGATTCTAATATTTTATTTGTTATTATTTTATATTTTTCTTTAGATTGCTTTAATTCTTCAAAATCTCCTATTTCAATATTTTCTTTTTCTGTAATTTCATTTGTTAATAATTCTAGATTTTTTAAGGTTTCTAAATCTCCATTTTCATATGCACGAGTGACTTGTAACAAGAGATTTTTATTTTTTTCACTATCTTCGTTGTTTAAATCAGGATGAAGTTTTTTTATTAACTTTCTATAAATACTTTTTAATTCTTTACTATTTTCTTCAGATAGAATTCCATAGTTTTTTCTATTTAATGCATCTTGTATATCATTAGACATTTGATTTAGTTTTTGTTTGTATTCTTTATATTCAATATTTAGCTTTTCTTCTATTTCCTTTTCATTTGGAATTTCTTGCCTATTTATTTTTATTTGATATAATTCTATTTTTCTTTTTAACCTTAAAATTTCGCATTGAAATTCAAATAGCTTATATTCTAGTATTCCTACTTTTGACATATATTCTGTTTCTATATTTTTACAAATATGATATACAAGTTCATCTTTTTCTTCATATAAACTTGCAATATCCTCCTTTAGTTGTTTTACTTCTTCTATGAGTATTAAATATTCTGGACTTATTATTATATCACTCATAACTTATATCTCCTTGTATAATATATACCTCATTTTTTATAATACTTTCCAAATTTTTTCTTTAAATCCTATAAAGATACCTTTATCTGTGATTAATAGAGGTCTTCTTATTAACATTCCATCACTTGCTAACAACTCTATTTTCTCTTTATCACTCATAGTGACTAATTTATCTTTTAAATTTAATTCTTTATATTTTAGTCCACTTGTATTAAACCATTTCTTTAATTCTTGTCCACTCTTTTCTATCCATTCGTTCAATTCTTGAAATGTTGGTTTCTCTTTAACAATATTTCTATCTATAAATCCAACATTATTTTCTTCTAGCCACTTTTTTGCTTTCTTACATGTAGAACATTTTGGATATTCTATAAATATATTTTTCATTACTCTTTCCTCCTATTTTAAATTATTCATCTTATAATCTCACTTTCAAAATATTGTTCTTGAAAATTAGTTAACATTCTTATTTCTTCATCTGTATAATTTTTTCCTTTTGGTACAACAAATGTATTGCTTTATTATATTCATCTATTCCAAAATCAATTGTAGGAACAATTTCTTTATTTTCACACATTTTCATAAATTCATTTATGGTGACCCATTTTGCATCTATTGCTTCTCCATCTGGAAAAGTTATATCTTTTAAATCTATATTTCTTTTAAATAACCACAAGTCTTTAAATTCTGGTGGAATGCTATCTTTTCTTATTTCTTTTAAGAATATTGCTTCTTTTTTAGAAAATTCAACTCCTAGTTCTTCTTTTAATTCTCTAATAATTCCTTCTAAACTTGTTTCTCCTGCTAAAATTGAGCCACTATTGCATTCCCACTTTAATCCAAATTTTTTGTATTCAGCTCTTTTACTTATTAAAATTTCATTTTTAGAATTAATTATTATTCCTGTTACTACAATGTGATATTCTCCTTTTTTTAATTGGTACACATCTCTTTCTGCTTTTTTTCCTGTTTTGTTTTTATTAATATCATATATATCCCATAATTCAGCCATATTTTTTCTCCTTGAAAATTCATTATTATTTTCCACAATTATATCACAATATGTTAATTATTTGAATACTAACTTTGCTAAAACTTGTATATCTATTCCAATTTTCACCATAATTGTGACCAAAGTGTGATAATTTCGCCTAAAAAACAAAAAATTAACACCTACTAAAATTTAGCAAGCGCATCTTATTTCTTTGGTTGCGGGGTAAGACTCGAACTTACGACCTTCGGGTTATGAGCGATGGCTTACGGCTTTTTGACCTTTTAAGAAAATTAGAGTTTTTGTTGGTATTTTAATACTTACAAGAGTTTTTACTTATAGA
>CANQOW010000014.1 GCA_947625545.1 uncultured Clostridia bacterium | reverse complement strand
TAAATTCAGTAAAAGACTGTTATGCAGCATTAGGTGTGGTACACGAATTATATAATCCAATGCCTGGAAGATTTAAAGATTATATTTCTGTTCCAAAAACTAATATGTATCAGTCATTACATACAACTTTAATAGGACCAGAAGGAACACCATTTGAAGTTCAAATAAGAACATGGGATATGCATAGAATTGCAGAATTTGGTATTGCGGCACATTGGGCATATAAAGATGCTAACAAAGATAAAAAAACAACAGTAATAGTAAATGACGATAAATTATCTTGGTTAAGAGAAACATTAGAATGGCAAAAAGATATGCAAGACCCAGAAGAATTTTTAAATACATTAAAAACAGAATTATTTGAAGATGAAGTTTATGTTTTTACTCCAAGAGGAGATATTAAGGTATTACCAAAAGAAAGTACACCAATTGACTTTGCATATAATATTCATGCAGAAATTGGAAATAAGATGTCAGGATGCAAAATTAATAGTAAAATGATGCCAATTATAACACCATTACAAAATGGAGATATAGTTGAAATTATAACATCAGAACATCAAAAAGGACCTAGTAGAGACTGGTTAAAATTTGTTAAAAGTTCAAGTGCTAAAAATAAAATTCAACAATGGTTTAAAAGAGAACAAAGAAACGATAACATTATTAGAGGAAAAGAACTTATTGAACATGAAATAAAAAGAATAGGAATGAATCAAACAGAACTATTTAAACAAGAATATGTTAATTCTGCTTTAAGTAGATATAAGTATAATAATATGGACGATATGTATGCTTCTGTTGGTTTTGGAGCTATTTCTGCCGGTAAAGTTATTGCAAAAATGCTTGAAGAATATAGAAAAGACCACAATGAAGAAAACATAGAAGAAAAAATTGAAGAACTATCTAAACGTAAGAAATCTAATAATGTATCAAGCAATGGAGTTATAGTAAAGGGAATAGATAATTGTTTAGTAAAATTATCTAAATGTTGTAATCCTGTTCCGGGAGATACTATTGTTGGTTATATTACAAAAGGTAGAGGAGTTTCAATTCATAGAATAGACTGTGTTAATGCAAAAGAGCTTTTTAATGAAAAAGGTAGAATGATAGATGTTGAATGGTATAAATCTGGAAAAAGTTCTTATAATGTTGATATTGAAATTTTTGCAAATGATAGAGATGGCCTTGTTGCTGATTTCTTAAACGTTATTAAAAATAGTAATAATACTCTTATTGCTATTAATGCTAGAACAAATAAAGAAAGAATTGCTATAACAGATATTACATTAGAAGTAGAAAACTTAGAAGAATTAAATAATACTTTAAAGCAATTAAGAAAAGTTGATAGTGTTTATGAAGTAAAAAGAAAAAAGTAAAGGAAGTAATTCAAATGATATTAAAAAGATTAAAATTAAATACAAATTTAGGAGAACCTACAAATTGTTATATTATTGTAGATGAGGAAACAAAAGAAGCAATGATTATTGACCCGGGTGCAGAGGCAGATAAAATTATTGATATGATTAATGTTTTAGAGGCAAAGGTTAAATACATTTATTTAACACACTGCCACGGAGACCATATTGGAGCGTTAAAAGAGATAAAAGAAAAATTAGGAGGAAAAATATTAATTCATAGAATTGAAAGTGAAAATTTAAATAATCCTGAGGTTACTTTAAATTATTATATTGGTATGGAAGATATAGAATTAGAAGCGGATTCAAGAGTTGACGATAATGATATAATTCATGTTGGAAATATTGAATTTAAAGTAATTCATACACCGGGACATACTAATGGAAGTACATCTTTATATTGTGACGAATATAAAATGTTATTTTCTGGTGATACAATGTTTAGAGGTACTTGGGGAAGAACAGATTTACCCACAGGAAGCATGGTGGATATAATGGATTCTATTACAAGAAAATTATTAGTTTTACCACCTGATACAATTTGTTATCCGGGACATCGGAAAGTCAACTATGTTAAGAGAAGAGGCACCTATTTATTTAGAATTAAAACCAAGAGAAGATTAAAATTTAATATTTTATAAATTTTATCAGCCTTTTTATATATTTTTTAAAAATTAAAGCCTTCCAGCCCTTTGAGGCGGGGAATACCCGTTAGTGTGGAAGATTTAATTTTTAAAAAATCATATAAAAAATAGGCTGATATGTGCTTTACTAAAAGTATGGTAATGAAACATTTATATTTTTTAAAACATAATTTTAATTCTTCTTTCATATATTTGTATAGAAATGTATGGACAAAGGAGAAGTAAATGAATGTTACAGTAATAAATATAAAAGATTTATTTAAGTATCTAGTAGTATTAATAACAAGTATAATAGTTATAGTTTCCGCTACTAGATTTTTTTATAACAAAAGTATTTCAATAGAAAAGAAAGATATTATAAAAAGCAATAATAAAAGTTTTTATCTAACGTGTTTAAAAACAACAATTCCAATGATAGATTATAAGCAAGAAACAACGTTTGATATTTCAAATAAAGAAAGTATAAATAAATCAAATATTTTAACAAAATTATTAGGAATACAATTAGGCTTAATAAATAATGTAGAAGTAAAAAATGATAACATAGCAGAAAATAATAATGAAGAAAACAATGAAAATACGGAAAATACTGAAAAAATTGATAATACAGAAGAAAATAATCAAGAAATTGAACTTGCAAAAACAGATTTACAAACTCAAGAAGTTACAGAAAACAATATAGTGCCTAGTTATACAAATATTATAGATAATATAGCATTTAAAAATCAGTCTAGTTATGAAATTACAGAAGATTTAGTAAATTCTCCATTTAATCTAAACAATAAAACAGATGTAATTATATTCCATACTCATACCTGTGAAAGTTATACACAAACAGAAAATTATTCATATACACCATCAGGAGAATTTAGAACAACAGATTTAGGTTGTTCTGTTGCAAGAGTTGGAGATGAATTAGATAAACAATTAACTGCCTATGGTTTCAATGTAATTCACGATACAACATATCATGATTACCCAGCGTATACCGGTTCTTATGATAGGTCATTAAATACTGTTAAGTCAATATTAGAAGATAATCCATCAACAGAAATTATTATTGATTTACATAGGGACGCAGTAGGAAGTAGTGCAGAATATGGTCCTTCTGTTATAATTGGAGATGAAAAGGTTGCTCAAATGATGTTTGTTATTGGAACAGATGGTGGAGGTCTTTATCACCCTAATTGGAGAGAAAATTTTAAACTTGCAATTTCACTTCAAAGAAAAGCAAATGAATTGTATCCGGGATTATTTAGACCAATTATTTTAAGAGATTCAAGATATAATCATCATTTAGCAAATGGTGCATTTATTGTTGAAGTTGGTGCTACTGGCAATACTATGGAGGAATGTTTGGGTAGTATGAAGTATTTGGCTAAGGTAATGAGTGAGGTAATAAAATAGAACATTTCAGTCAAAATTAATCAAAAATTATTGTATTTTTAATTTTTTTATGATAGATTATTTATATCATTAGTTATGAAGAAAAAAATTAAAACAAATTGCAGAATATAATCTAAAATTTGGAGGAAAAATAAAATGAACAAAAAAATTGTTATAATAAATGGAACAGGTGGAGTAGGAAAGGACACATTTATACAACAATGTCAAGAATTTGTAGAAATAAAAAACATTTCATCAGTAGATAAAGTAAAAGAAGCAGCCAAAATATTAGTAAACTGGAATGGAGAAAAAGACGAAAAAACAAGAAAATTTTTAGCAGACTTAAAAAAATTAAGCATAGATTATAATGATGCTCCAATACAATATATAAAAAGCCAAGCAGACGAATTTAATGAAAACAATACACAACAAATAATGTTCATACACATTAGAGAAATAAGTGAAATAGAAAAAGTAAAAAAACTATTAAATGCAAAAACACTATTAGTAACAAATAATAGAGTAGAAGACATTTTATCAAATGAATCAGATGCAAATGTAAAAAAATATAATTATGATTATTACATTGAAAACAATGGAACTATTGAAGAATTAAAAGAATTAGCAAAAAAATTTGTACAAGAATAAACCTACTCGCTTCCATGCTACGCGTCACTGCGTAAATTATATATATTACTTCCAAACATATTTATATACTAATTTTTTTGTAAAAATTTTAAATAAATATTGCATTTTATGGAAAAATGTAGTACAATAGTTATGTTAGAAAAAATTACCTTTAACTTGGCTTACAAGAACTAACACCACTTTAAGCTCAGTTTAAGGCATATAAATTTTTAGGAGGTGCATACTATGACTAAGGAAAAAAAACAAGAAATTATTTCAACATATAAAAGAGAAGAAAATGATACTGGTTCACCAGAAGTACAAATAGCTCTTTTAACAGAAAGAATTAATGAATTAACAGAACATTTAAAAGTTCATAAAAAAGATAATCATTCTAGACGTGGACTATTAAAAATGGTAGGTAAAAGAAGAAACCTACTTGCTTATCTTTCAAAAAAAGATGTTCAAAGATACAGAGACATAGTTGAAAAATTAGGTTTAAGAAAATAATTTTAATACATAGGGCGTTTGACAAATATTACAAACGTCCTAATTGTATATTATGAAGGAGAAAAATATGTTTAAAACATTTGAAACAGAATTAGCAGGAAGAAAATTAATAATTGAAAATGGAAAAATAGCTGGACTAGCTAATGGGAGTGTACTTGTAAGATATGGTGACACTGTTGTAATGGTAAATGTAACTGCAGCAAAAGAACCAAAAGAAGGAATAGATTTCTTTCCACTTTCAGTAGATTATGAAGAAAAATTATATGCAGTTGGTAAAATTCCAGGAAGTTTTCAAAAAAGAGAAGGAAAACCAAGTGATAAAGCAATATTAACATCAAGAGCTATAGATAGACCATTAAGACCATTATTTCCAAAAGATTTTAGAAATGATGTGTGTGTTGTAGCAACAGTATTATCAGTAGAGCCAGATAATTCACCAGAAGTTGCAGCAATGATAGGAGCAGCAACTGCACTTGAAATATCAGATATACCATTTAAAGGACCAACAGCAGCAGTTGCAGTAGGTTATGTAGATGGACAAATAATAATAAATCCAACATTAGAACAAAGAGAAAAAAGCGATTTAACATTAACAGTTGCAGGAACATTAGAAAAAATAACAATGATAGAAGCAGGAGCAAATGAAATACCTGATGATATAATGTTAGAAGCAATAAAACAAGCACATGTTGAAATAAAAAAAATATGTGAATTTATATCAAAAATAAAAGAAGAAATTGGAAAACCAAAATTTGAATATAAATCATTTGAAGTAGACCATGAAGTATATGAAGAAATAGAAAATAACTTCAAAGAAAGAATGTATAATGATGTACAAACAACAGATAAAGATGTTAGAGATGCAAATATAGATAAAATAACAGAAGATGTTATAAACTACTTCATAGAAAAATATGGAGAAGAAGAAACAGAAAACAAGAAAACAGATATAGTAGATAGTCTTTATAAATTAGAAAAAAAATGCGTTAGAGAAATGATACTTGAAGAACATAAAAGACCAGATGGTAGAAAATTAGATGAAATAAGACCATTATCTTGTGAAGTTGCAGTATTACCAAGAGTACATGGAAGCGCATTATTTACAAGAGGTCAAACACAAGTATTATCAGTTGCAACATTAGGAATGATTAGTGAAGAACAAATGTTAGATGGTATTGATGAAGAAGAAACAAAAAGATACATGCATCAATATAATTTTCCATCATATAGTGTAGGAGAGGCAAGACCATCACGTGGACCTGGAAGAAGAGAAATAGGACATGGAGCATTAGCAGAAAAAGCACTTGTACCAGTATTACCAAGTAAAGAAGAATTTCCTTATGCAATAAGAGTTGTATCAGAAGTATTAAGTTCAAATGGTTCAACATCACAAGCAAGTATTTGTGGAAGTACATTATCATTAATGGATGCAGGTGTACCAATAAAAAGACCAGTAGCAGGGATTTCAACAGGACTTGTTACAGATGCAGAAGACCCAAATAGATATGTTATGCTAACAGATATACAAGGATTAGAAGATTTCTTTGGAGATATGGATTTTAAAGTTGGTGGAACAGAAAAAGGAATAACTGCAATACAAGTAGATATAAAAATAGATGGTTTAACATATGATATAATAAAAGAAGCATTTGAAAGAACAAGAATTGCTAGAAAGTATATATTAGAAGAAATAATGTTAAAACAAATAGAAAAACCAAGAGAAGAAATATCAAAATATGCACCAAGCATAATAAATACAACAATTAAAGTAGATAAAATTAGAGATGTTATTGGACCTGGTGGAAAAATGATAAATAAAATCATTGAAGAAACAGGAGTAAAAATTGATATTGAAGAAGATGGTAAAGTATTTATTTATTCGACAGATAATGAAAAAGGCGAAAAAGCATTAAAAATGATTAATGATATAGTAAGAGAAATAGAAGTTGATGGAATTTATGAAGGTACAGTTTCAAGAATAATGCCATTTGGAGCATTTATAGACTTAGGTTCTGGAAAAGAAGGATTACTTCATATTTCAAAAATATCAAAAAACAGAGTAGAAAAGGTAGAAGACGTTTTAAAAGTAGGGGACGTTGTAAAAGTTAAAGTATATGAAATAGATGACCAAGGAAGAATTAATCTTACTAAAAAAGATATAGAAAAATAAATTATTATATAAAATGAGGTAAATAAAATGATATATTTATATGTACTACAACAAGCATTAATTTGGATAATAACTATATTTTGGTTATACCAATTAATAATTAGTGTATGTTCATTAATTAATCTAAAAGATAAACCAATGATTGAAGAAAAAAATAATCGATTTATGGCAATTATACCTGCCCATAATGAAGCATCTGTAATTGAAAACTTAATACAAAGTTTAAAAAATCAAGATTATCCAAAAGAACTATATGATATATATGTTATTGCAGATAATTGTACAGATGCAACTGCAACAATAGCAAAAGAAGCAGGTGCTATTGTATATAAAAGATTTGATGAAGAACATAAAACAAAAGGTTATGCATTAAAATGGTTTTTAGACCAAAAAATAAAAGAAGATGCACCTTATGATGCTTTTTGTGTATTTGATGCAGATAACATAGTAGATGTAAACTTCTTAAAAAATATGAATAAAAAACTATGTCAAGGTGAAACAGTAGTTCAAGGTTATAGAGATATAAAAAATCCAACAGACAGTTGGATAACAGCAGGATATGCAATATTTTATTGGATGATGAATAGATTTTATCATTTAGCAAGATATAATATAGGTTTATCTCCATTAATAAATGGAACAGGTTTTATGGTTAAATTTGATGTTATAAAGCCTGATGGCTGGAATACTGAAACACTTACAGAAGATATAGAGTTTTCTTTAAAACGTATAATTTCTGGTCATAAATTAGGATGGGCAAAAGATGCAATAGTTTATGATGAACAGCCAGTAGGATTTAAACAATCTTGGAAACAAAGATCTAGATGGACAGTAGGACATATTCAATGCATGCAATTATATACTAAAGATTTAGCATTAGCAATCAAAAAGCACAAAACAATAATGAATTTTGATGGATTTTTGTATATAGTTGGTAGTATACCAATGTTAATTATAACAATTGTTCTATTATTAGTAAATTCATTAATGTATGTTGGAAATGGTATGTCAAATGTTGATTTATTAATGAGTTATGTATATTACATTATACCAACTTTTATATTACCAATAGGAACAGCATTACTTATAATGATATTAGATAAAAAGCCAATAAAACCTATGATAAAAGGCTTATTGTGTTATCCACTATTTTTATTGACTTGGTTATTAATTAACTTTAAATGTTTATTCAAAAGAGACTTATCTTGGGATAAAATTGAACATGTTAGAGATATAAAAATTAATGAGGTAATTTAAAATTTTAAAAAATATTAAATGGAGAAGTTTATATATGCAACTTCTTCATTTGATTGTTAATGAAAAAATAAGGAGTAAAATGTATGTATTCATTAAGTAAAATTAGAGTATGTGCATTTGTTGGTCCATCAGGTACAGGAAAAAGTTATAGGGCCCAAATGGTAGCAGGTGCTAATAATATTAATTACATAATTGATGATGGTTTATTAATAAAAGATAACGAAGTTATTGCAGGAAATTCAGCAAAAAAAGCATCAACTAAAATTGAAACTGTTAAACATGCATTATTTTTGCACGAAAAAGAAAAACAAGAAATAATAAAAAAAATTAAAGAATTTAAGCCAGAAGCCATTTTAGTTTTAGGTACTTCAGATCAAATGGTAGCAAAAATTGTGAAAAATCTTGGCTTACCTGAAATTTCAAAAACAATATATATAAATGATGTAGCAACACAAGAAGAAATGAAAACTGCAAGAAGAATAAGGGTTACAGAAGGAAAACATGTAATTCCTGTTCCAACTTTTGAAATAAAAAAAGACTTTTCTGGGTATATATTAGATCCGTTACAAATATTTAAATCAAGAGGAATTGGCGGAAAACCATATATTTCAGAAAAATCTATTATTAGACCTACATTTAGTTATTTAGGAAATTTTACAATTTCAGATACAGTGTTTAGACAAATATTAGAATATTTATGTTCTAAATCAAATGCAATATATAAAGTAGTAAAAACAAGAATAAATAACTATGGAGAAGGTCCAGAAATTTATGTTGAAGTTATCATTAACTATGGTTATAATATTATAGAAGAATTAAAAATATTTAAGGATAAATGTATTAAAGAAATTGAAATGCTTACAACAATGAATGTACAAAAAATTGAAATAATTGCAAAGGGAATAAAGGCACCAGATGAAATAGAAAGGTGGAAATAAATATGTCATTTATAGTTGCGATTGATGGACCAGCAGGAACAGGAAAAGGAACTGTAACAGCAATTATTGCTAAAAAATTAAATCTAGTGAATATAGATACTGGTGCTACATATAGATGTGTAACATTAGAAATGCTAGAAAATAATATTGGACTAGAAGATAGTGATGAAATAAAAAAATTACTTGAAAATATAAAAATTGAATTAAAAAATGAAAATGGAATTCAAAAGGTATTTTTAAATGATAAAGATGTTACAGACGAAATTCGTTCAAAACGTGTAACAGAATTTGTATCACAAGTATCCGGAATAAAACAAATTAGATTAAAAATGGCAAGTCTTCAAAGAGAAATGGGATTAAAACAAGATTCAATAATGGAAGGTAGAGATATTGGAACTTATGTATTCCCAGATGCAAATGTAAAAATATATCTTGATGCAGATGTAGAAGAAAGAGCAAAAAGAAGACTTATTCAAAATAAAGAAAAAAATATAAATATGTCCTATGAAGAAATTTTAGAAAATATTAAAATGAGAGATGCAAATGATAAAGCAAAAGAAATAGGTGCTTTAAAAGTTGCGGAAGATGCTATTGTTATAGATACAACACATTTAACTATTGATGAAGTTGTTAATAAAATAATTGATATTATTAACAAAAACAGGAGTATGTATGTATAAATTTTTAAAAAGAATAATAAATATACTATCTCATTTAATATTTAGAGTAAAAATTTATGGTATGGAAAATATTATAGAAGAAGGACCTGCGATTATTTGTGGAAATCATTTACATGCCTTTGATTCTGTAATTCTTGTAGGACGTGTAAAAAGAAAAATAAATTTCATTGCAAAAGCAGAACTATTTAAAAAAAGTGCTTTTATGAGATTTGTTGAAAAGCCCTTTGGCTTAATTAGAGTGGATAAAGAAAAAAAACAAGATATTGAAGCATTAAAAAAGTCGTTAAATGTATTAAAAAACAATGAGATATTAGGAATATTTCCAGAAGGAACTAGAAATGGTTTAGCAAAAAATGTAGAAGTAAAAACAGGTGTTGCTTATTTTGCATTAAAATCAAAAGTACAAGTTATTCCAATTGGAATTAAAGGAAATTTTAAACCTTTTTCTAAAATAGTATATAATATTGGAAAGCCATTAACTTTTAACGAATATTATAATAAAAAAATAGAAAAAGAAGATTTAGAAAAAGTTACAAATATTATAATGGATAATATAATAAAATTGACAAATGTTTAATTTTAATGTATAATATATAATTGTTTGTATTAATTATATAAGGAGTAGTAAAAATGAATAACAAAAAAATTAGAAACATAGCAATAATTGCACACGTTGACCATGGAAAAACAACATTAGTAGATGGTCTTTTAAAACAAAGTAATATATTTAGAGATAATGAACAAGTATCAGAAAGGATAATGGATTCAAATGATCTTGAAAAAGAAAGAGGAATTACAATACTTTCTAAAAATACATCAGTTATGTATAAAGATTATAAAATAAATATAGTAGATACACCTGGACATGCTGATTTTGGTGGTGAAGTTGAGAGAGTTTTAAAAACAGTTGATGGTGTTTTACTTTTAGTTGATGCTTTTGAAGGTGCAATGCCTCAAACAAGAGAAGTTTTAAAGAAATCATTAGCATTAAATTTAAAACCAATAGTTGTTATAAATAAAATAGATAGACCAGGTGCAAATCCTGAAAAAGTTGTTGATGAAGTTATAGAGTTATTTATAGAATTAAATGCAAGTGATGAACAATTAGATTTCCCTGTTGTTTATGCATCAGCAAAATTAGGAATAGCAAAAATGAATTTACAAGATGAAGCAACAGATTTAACTTGTTTATTTGAAACAATAATAAATACAATTCAACCACCACAATGTGATGAAGATGGACCAATGCAAATGTTAGTTTCAAATATAGATTATGATGATTATATAGGAAGAATAGCAGTAGGTAGAGTTGAACGTGGTGCTGTAAAATTAGGTATGAATGTTGTAATATGTAAACAAGATGATAAACAAGAAAATGGAAAAATATCAAAATTATTCACACATCAAGGTTTAAAAAGAATTGAAGTAGAAGAAGTTAAAGCAGGAGATATAATTGCAATAGCAGGAATAAATGATATTAATATAGGAGATACAATTTGTGACCCTTTAAATCCTGAAAAAATACCATTTGTTGATATAGATGAACCAACTGTTTCTATGACATTTAGTGTAAATGATGGACCATTTGCTGGTAGAGAAGGCGAATTTGTAACATCAAGACATTTAAGAGATAGATTATTTAAAGAACTTGAAAAAAATGTTAGTTTAAGAGTTAAAGAAACAGATAGGGCAGAGGCTTTTGAAGTATCAGGACGTGGAGAATTACATTTATCTGTATTAATAGAAACTATGAGAAGAGAAGGTTTTGAATTATTAGTATCAAGACCAAAAGTTATTATAAAAGAAATAAATGGTGTAAAATGTGAACCAATCGAAAGATTAGTTGTAAATGTTCCTGATGATTGTATAGGTAATGTAATAGAAAAATTAGGTAAAAGAAAAGCAGAAATGGTAAATATGGAACCAGCAGAAGAAGGACATACAAAGGTAGAGTTTAAAATACCTGCAAGAGGTCTAATTGGATATAGAACAGAATTTTTAACAGATACAAAAGGTAATGGTACAATGAATCATATATTTGATTCTTATGAAGAATATAAAGGGGATATTGTATCTAGAACAAGAGGTACAATAGTAGCATTTGAAAATGGAACATCAGTTACTTATGGATTATATAATGCACAAGATAAGGGAGACTTATTCATTGGTGCAGGAGTAGAGGTTTATGAAGGAATGATAGTTGGACTAAATTCTAGAAATGAAGATTTATCTATAAATGTATGTAAAGAAAAACATTTAACAAATACAAGAGCCTCAGGTTCAGATGATGCTTTAAGACTTGTACCACCAATACAAATGTCATTAGAACAAGCAATAGAATTTATACAAGATGATGAACTTGTTGAAGTTACTCCAAAAAATATTAGATTAAGAAAGAAAATATTAGATACAAAAACGCGTGAAAGAGAAGCAAGAAGAAATACTTCAATAAATTAATGAGGGTTTTATGAATAAAATAGAATTAGAAAAAATAAAACAAAATGCCTTAAATGAACATATTCCAATTATAATGGACGATACACTTAATGAAATAGATTTAATTTTAAAAAATAAAAAAGTTAATAGATTTTTAGAAATTGGAACAGCAGTTGGATATTCTGCAATTTGTTTTACAAAGTATTTAGAAGAAAATGGAGTTATTGATACTATTGAAAGAGATTCTTTAAGAGTAAAACAAGCATTAGAAAACATTAAATTAGCAGAAGTAGAAGATAAAATACATATTTTTGAAGGAGATGCAGTAGAAATATTACCTACTTTAAACGAAAAATATGATGTTGTTTTTATAGATGCAGCAAAGGGTAAATATCCATTTTTTCTTCATGAAGCCACAAGATTAATTAAAGAAGATGGAATCATATTAGCAGATAATGTTTTATACAAAGGTTATGTAATGAGTGATTATAATAAACATAAACAAAGAACTGCTGTAACTCATTTAAGAGAATACTTAAAAGAGGTAAAAGAAAATCCAAAATTTGATACACAAATTTTGGATGTAGGTGATGGCTTAGCCGTTAGTAAAATTAAGAATATTTAAATATCTTAAGCAAGATAAAATTGTATCAGATAAAATAGCAATAAATAGTAAAAATATTGCTATTTTTCTTATATTTTTAGGTATCTTTTTTAAAATTTGTTTTGTCTTTTTTTCTATAAATGGGTGAATATGATTTATAAATACTAACCCAAAAATACCCCAAACAAAAGAAAAGAAAATACTTATTCTTCCATTTAAGTTTAAAAATTCTCCTGTATAATCCCACCATCTTTCTGCAAATACTGCATCTAAAACGAAACCTGCAACATATTCAAAAACAGAAAAAACTAATGCACACATAAAAAATAATTTAAAAGAATTGTTTTTATACTGTTTTAAAAATGTAAACATTATTATTCCACCATATCCATAAATAGGACATAATGGACCATATAAGAAACCTCTTTTAACAAAATGTCCAAATACATGGTATGCATAGGCGGTTTCTAATAGCCAACCAATTAAGGCATATATAGTAAAATATAGAATAAAATATTCAAATTTTAATATTTTTTTGTTAGTCAATTTAATCACCTTTCAAAAATTTATATAAATATAATATCAAATTTTGTTGAAAAAGTAAAGATATTATATTTTAAAAAGTTATTTAACTTTGAGAGTAATTAATTTAATTTTTTTGTTCCTTGTTAGTCGTTTCGTAAGAGAACTGTATAGAGCAAAGCTCTAACAGTCTCTAACTCGCTTCTATGCTACGCGTCACTTCAAAAATTAAATTAATTACTTTCAAAGGTTAAAAAAATATATAGGTTTAAAATACTTGTTATTTAATTAATTAATTGGTATAATAGTTATAATAAAAATTAGGAGGTAGGTTTAATGAATAAGCCAGAATTACTTGCACCTGCGGGTTCTTTTGAAAAAGCAAAGGTTGCTTTTCTTTATGGAGCAGATGCAATATATGTGGGTACTTCATCACTTTCATTAAGAAGTAGAGCAGATATTAATGATGATGACTTAGTAAAAACAATTAAATATGCTCATAATCTTGGAAAAAAAGTGTATGTTACAATAAATATATTTGCTTGGGACGAAACTTATGAAGAAATTAGAAAACAAGCACGTGTTTTAAATGAATTAAAAGTTGATGGTATAATTGTAGCAGATGGTGGAGTTATAGAAATTTTAAAAGAAGAAGCCCCAGATATTGATATACATATTAGTACACAAGCAAATATTGTTGGGTATCATTCTAGCAATTTTTGGTATAAAAACGGAGCAAAAAGAGTTATATTAGCAAGAGAATTAAATAAAAATCAGATTAAAGAAATAATAGATAATACCCCTGTTGGTTTAGAAACTGAAATGTTTGTACATGGTGCAATTTGTTTTGGATATTCGGGAAGATGTTTTTTAAGTGATTTCTTAGCATCTAGAAGTGCAAATCTAGGTGATTGCGCACAAAGTTGTAGATGGGCATATAATGTATATGTTGAAGAAGCTAATAAGCCGGGTAATTTAATGCCAGTAGAATATGACGATAAAGGTACTTATATATTTTCTTCAAAAGATTTATGTTTGATAAAAGAAATTCCTGAAATTATTCAAATGGGTGTTGATAGTTTAAAAATTGAAGGAAGACTAAAAACTGAATATTATTTAGCAACAATTATTAATGCGTATAGAAATGCAATAGATGATTATATTAAAGATCCTGAAAAATATGATTATACAAAATATTTAAAAGAAATAGATAAAACTAAAACAAGAGGACTTACAACATTTTATTTCAATGATAGGAATAATAAAGATTTTCAAGAATTTGAAGGTAAACAATATAATGCAAATTATGAATTTGGTGGAAAAGTAATTAAATATAATGAAGATAAATCTATTATTGAAATAAAAAATAAATTAAGTGTGGGTGATACTTTAGAAATTATTATTCCTGGACAAATTGAAGTTTATAAATTTATTATAGGTAATTTATGGGATATTGAAACAGATGAAGAAATTGAATGTGTAAATCCTGGAAAATTAGGTCAACAAGTAAAATTAAAACTTCCAATTAAATGTGAAGAAAATTGGATTTTAAGAAGAAAGAAAAATTAAAATCAATGGCGATTTTTGTGAATTTTAAAATATTTACAAAAATCGCATTTTAAATTGTGAATATTACAAAATTATTACAAAAATATTATTTTTTTATTACATTATTTAAAATTATTGACATATAAAGTCTAAAAAATTTATAATATGTATAGAATTAATCTAAAGAAGAAGGAGTGTTTGTTATGGAAGAAGAAACAAAAAAAGTTAGTAATGAAAAAAAAGGATTTAATGTTACCGCATTAATATTAGGTATTTTTTCATTAATTATTTGCTATTTTATACCTGTATTACCTTTTATAACAGGAATAATTGCTATTATTTTTGGAGTTATGGGAATGAAAAAAGAAGGAAAATATTTAGGCGTAGCAGGACTTGTATGTAGTATAATTGCAATTTTTATTCATATTGCAACATTAGTTGGATTACTTATATAAGTAAACAATTTATAGAATTTATAATAAGGATAAAATTATGAAACAAATAAATAAAATTATTGTAATATTTTTAATATTTTTATTAGCATTTTGTATTAACATTTCTAAAGGATTTACACTTAATGAAGATTATTCTACAGAATATATGAAATGGTTAGAATTACCTGATAATGAAAAAGACAAATATGTTATGCCATCAATGTATACTATAAATTTAGATGATACTAATAAAAATACAGATTATGATATATCAGTTTTTGCAAGTGATATTAGTTTACCATCTTCATATAATACAAATGCACATTTAAATTTATCAGTAAGAGATCAAGGGAATACAAATTCATGTTGGGCTATTTCATCAATTGAAATGTTTGAAATTGCTAATGCAATTCAAAATAGTATAAATACACCTGTTATGTATTCTTCAAGGCATTTAGATTATTCATGTAGTAGATATTTTTTAAACAATGTTGAAAATATGCATGGATTTAATAGAAGAGTAGGTAATGGAGCAAATATAAAAGTAGCATTAGCTTATTTTTCAAGTGGTAAAGGACCTATACGTGAAGAAGATATGCCTTTTGTTGATAATACAGATTTAATAGAAATATCTGAAATTCAAAATAAAACTGTTCAAGCTCAATTAAGAGATTATACAGAATATCCAAATATATATAAAAATTATGATGAAAATAATAATGTAACATATTCAAATGGAAGTAATTTAAGATATTCTGAAGAACAAATTGAAGAATTTAGAAAAATGATAAAAACACAAATTATGGAACATGGGGCAGTTGGTTCTTATACTTATACACCAAGTTCAAGAAATAACAATAATTACTTTTCTAATGATAATGGAATAATATGTGGAAATTCATATTTTTGTAACAATACGTCATTGGCAGTAAATCATGCTATTTGTATTGTTGGTTGGGATGATACATATTCAAAAAATAATTTTAAAGAAGGGTGTAGACCAATTCATGATGGAGCATATATTGCATTAAATTCTTGGGGAACTAATTGGAATGAACTTGATGGATATTATTATATATCTTATGATGATGTGTTTATAGAAAATATGATGTTTGGAATACAAAATGTTTCAAACAAAGAGTATGATAATATTTATCAATATGATGAACTTGGTACAGATAATTATTTTATATCTCAAAATAATCCTTCAGTTATATATGGAGCTAATGTATTTAAGAGAAATACAAAATATAAAGATATGCTTACTGATATTGGACTATATATAAGTGATAACGGTACTAATGTTAAAATATATTTAGATAATAGTGCAGAAAATTTAGATAGCATAAACAACTTAGAATATTTGGGGACATTTAATAATTTAACAACAGGTTACCATGTTATAAAATTAGATACACAAAAATATTTAAACAATACTTTTGCAATTCTAGTTGAATACTCAAAAGAAGGTATAGCAAAGTTACCAATTGAAGAAAATTTTTCAACTTTAGGTAATGATAATATGCATAAATACTACCATACTGCATCATCAAATCCAGGTGAAAGCTATGTATCTGAAAATGGAGTATATTGGGTTGATATAGCATCTCAATATCAAGATATTAATGTTTGTATTAAGGCAATTACAAAAAATTCAGAAATTCTTGATGAAAATTTTGATTATATTAAAAATCCAATTTGGAATATATTGGTTAAGAATAATATAAAAATTTTAACAGGCATAAATGATAAAACTACAATAAGTGAGTTATTATTTGATTCAAATTTTGCAAGTGGATATATTATAAAAGCATATAAAGATGGTATTGAAGTTACAGATGGACTAGTATCAACCGGGACTATAATAAGAATATATGAAAATTCCAAGATAGTCGCAGAATATACTGTTGTAATATATGGAGATACTAATGGTGATGGAAATATTGCTTCAGTTGATGCATTAAGTATAATAAAAAATAAATTAGGAACTGAATCATTTACAAATGATATATTTGCACAAGCTGGAAAAGTAACATTAAATACAAGAATTTCAAATGAAACTCCATCTGCTGTAGATGCTTTGGCTGTTATTAAGCATAAATTAGAAATAGAATATATTTCACAATATTAAAATATTACAAAAATATTACAGTATTATTACATTTTAAAAAACTATTGATTTATTATAAAAAAAAGAGTAATATATAAATAGATTTGTAAAAAAAAGGAGAAAAAACTTATGAAAAAAATAATTTCATTAATTTTAGTAATTTCAATGCTATTTGGTATGCTACCAATAGTAAATGCTGAAACTGGAAGCATTACATTAACAGCGAGTTCACAAAATGTCAATGTAGGTGATACAGTTGATATAACATTAAAAGCATCTGATGTTATACAATCAGCAGATTTTAATTTAAATTATCCAAAAGATATTTTAGAATTACAAGGATCATCTATTTCAACAGACTATTATAGTGTAAAAGATACACATATACAGATATGTTATGCAAGTAATGCTGGAACAGATACATTTACTTTTACGTTTAATGTTATAAAAGAAGGAGAAGCAACAATATCAACAAAAATAGAAAAGTTAAATATTGATACTACTACTGAATTTCAACATGATGGAGATAAAACATTAAAAATAACAGCAACAGAAAAACCTACTGAAATTGAAGTAAATTCAGTAACTTTAAATAAAAATTCTTTAAATTTAGAGGTTGGAGAAACAGAAACACTAACAGCAACAGTTGAGCCTGAAGAAGCAACAGATAAAACTGTAATATGGTCAAGTGATAATGCAGAAGTTGCAAGTGTACAAAATGGAAAAATAACAGCAATAAAAGAGGGCACTGCACAAATTACAGCAACAGCAGGAACAAAATCAGCAACATGTACAGTAACTGTAACTTCAAAAGTCACACCACCACCAACAGATCCTGATGATGATAAAAAAGAAGATGAAAATGGTATTATTTGGACAGATTTTTCAAAAGCTTCAACTCAATTTATTGATATAAATAATTCTCATAAAGAAATAAATGTAAAAATAAATAATGTTGATATAATAGATAATCATACATATTATATGGCTTTCGCTGATGAAAAATATGATAGCCTTCCAAGTAATTATTTAGATTATGTTTTAAATGCAGTAATAATTGATGGGAAAGATGGATTTAGTGAAAATGGATATAAAATTCCAAATAAAGTTTATGAAACAAATACTAATTTATATATTTATATACTTGATACTGCAAATGATAAGAATGGTCAATTAAAATATAAAATAAATACAATTACAGTAGATAAATCAGAAAAGAAATTATTTGATTTAGGTAGTAGATTTAATTTTAATTTTGATAAAGAAAAAACTACATTAATTTGTAATGAATGTATATCAAATGAAGGAAGAAAGGCTAATATAAAAATTGGAAATATTACAGATGTAAATATTTTAAAATCAATAAAAAATAAAGAAAATGATGCATTATCTAAATTACTTAACTATGCAAAAAATGATAAAGGAGTTTTATCTACTTCATTCGAATATAATAATTCAGACGAAGAATATTCTTCAATATATTCTTTATATAATAATTGGACTAATAATGGATATTATTATGTATATATGCAAGTTGATGACGAAAACGGAAAATATATGCCAATTGAAGATATTAATTTAGTTCAATGTAAAAATACTTTATCTTCTTGGAATTTAGTTGATAGTAATTCAAAAGACTTTATTTGGAATATAAATGATGATGGTAAGACACCAACTGCACCAGATAAAGATGATTCAACAGCAAAAAAACCAATTCCACAAACGGGTGAAACTATGATTGTTGTTATATCAATAATTGGTGTATTAACTATTGCAATTATTTCAATTATAAAATATAGAAGATATAGAGATATATAAGTAAAAATTTATTAAAATAAAGAGCTAGTAAAACCAAAATTTTTACTAACTCTTTAGTATTTTTATGGGAGAGAAAATGAAAAATAAAAAATTAATTTTAGCTTTAATATTAGTGGTATGTGCAATAATATGTAGTCAGTTAACAAGTATATTTGCAAATACAAACTATATATTAGATAAGGAAGATATTTCATATAAAAAAATTGATAATGATAATTACTTAATTTCAGGTTTTAAAATTGGTACAACAATTGCTGATATAAAAAATTTGAGTATATTATTTAATAATTACAATATTCAAATTGTTGATAATAAAAATAATAATGTAACCAATGAAAGCAATGTTAAAATTGGAACAGGATATTCTATAAAAATTAATAAAGAAAATGATAATGAAATAAATTCTACTCAAACAGAAAATAAAATTACAAAAAATTTTAAAGTAATAATTTATGGTGATGTTAATGGTGATGGAGATGTTGGAGCAGTTGATGCACTTGCTATAATTAAAAATAAATTAGGAACAACATTATTTGAAAATGAATTATCAGCAGAAGCAGCCAAAATAAAAGAAGAAACTAGAACTACTAATAAAATCCCTGCTTCTGATGATGCATTGTATGTTATAAAATATAAACTTTATCCTGATGAATACCCAATAGACCAAAAAATGCCAAAAAATGAAGATACAACACCTGTTAGCATACATGGAAAATTATCATTAAATGGAACAAATATTGTAGATAAAAATGGAAATAATTTTCAATTAAAAGGTGTAAGTACACATGGAATTGCATGGTTTCCTCAATATATAAATCAAGACGCTTTTGAATTTATGAGAGATAAATGGGGCATTAATACAATAAGGCTTGCAATGTATTCAAATCCAAATGATGGTTATTCAAAAGATTTATGGAATACAGTTAAAAATGGTGTTGATTATGCTACAAATGCTGGAATATATGCAATAATAGATTGGCATGTTTTAAATGATCAAAATCCTAATACATATAAAGCAGAAGCAATAGAATTTTTTAAAACAATGGCAGAAAATTATAAAGACAATGAAAATGTTTTATATGAGATTTGTAATGAACCAAATGGGAATGTTACTTGGTTAGGAGATATTAAACCCTATGCAGAGGAAGTTATTTCTGAAATAAGGAAAATTGATAATGATGCAATAATAATTTGTGGAACACCAAATTGGTCTCAATATGTTGATGAGGTTTCAAATAACCCTATTGAAAATTATGATAATATTGTATATACTTTACATTTTTATGCTGCCACCCATAAACAAGATTTGAGAAATAGATTAACAACTGCTTTAAATAATGGTTTACCAATATTTGTTTCAGAATTTGGAATTTGTGATGCTTCTGGTAATGGTACAATAGATGAAAATGAAGCAAATATATGGATAGATTTATTAAATGAAAATAATATAAGTTGGATATGTTGGAATTTAAGTAATAAGAATGAATCTTCAGCAATATTAAATTCTTCAACGAATAAAACAACTAGTTGGAATGAAGAAGATTTATCTCAAACTGGTAAATGGTTACTTCAAGCATTAAAAAGGTAAATAAGTATAAAAATAGAAAGGGAAATGTATTATTATGAAAAAAAATATATTTGTAATTTTAATTATATCAGTATTTTTAATTTTAATAAATGTTAATGTATTTGCAAAAACATTAAATATAAATGTAATATCAAATAAAGAAAAAGTAGAAAAAAATGAAGAAGTAACAATTACAATAGATTGGCAAGATGGAATGCAAGCAGCAGATTTTTTACTAAAATATGATAATACAAGATTTGAATTTGTAAGTATGGATATTGAAGATAAATTTTATAAAGTAGAGAATTCAAAAATAAATGTTGCTTGGGTTTCAATAGATAACACAGATAAAACTTCTATTCAAGCAACATTCAAAGCATTGAAATCAGGAAAAGCAGATTTTAATGTAGAAATAGATGGTGGATTTGCAAATGCAGATGTAATAATGCCAGATGATTATTCTATTAATAATACAAAAGTAAAAGTAAATGGAATATCATTTGAAGAAATATTACCTATTATATTAATATTAGTTATAATAATAGTGATAATTTTTGTAGTGAAATTAAAAAAAAGAAATAAATAAAATTATTATTGCATTTTTATTACAGATATTTTACATTTTAATGACATTAGCAAAAATTGTTGAAAAAATAAAAAAAAAATTGTATTATAAATATATATAATAATTTATGGAGAAATATAATAATGAAAAAAATTGCTATAGTATTAATTCTTATAATTATTAGTATATTTATATATACAAAAACAATATTAGCATACAATTTAGAATTGATTTTAAGTTCAGATAAAAATAATGTAAATGTGGGAGAAAAAGTAAATATTACTCTAACATTATCTAAAGGAATGCAAGCAGCGGATTTTACTATTAATTATGATAGTAACTTATTAAAATTTGAAAGTTCTTCGTTAGGTGAAAATTTTTATAAAGTATCTGAACCAGGAAAAATTTCTTGTTCATGGTTTGATACAAAAGATACAACAAGTTTTACATTTACTTTTACAGCAATTTCATCAGGTAATGCTACTTTTACAACTACAACAGAAAATTTTTATGATGGAAATTTACAACATGCTAATTTATATAATGAAGGTAGTTTAAATGTTGTATTATTATCTTCAACAGGAAATAACTTTACACTAAATAATAATGGTACGAATAATAATTTTAACAATGATAATAATTACAACAGTAGTAATAATGTAAATAATAACTACAATAATACTAATAATTTAAATAATAATCAAATAGAAGATAAAAATGTAAAAAACATACAACAAGTTGAAGAATCTAAAAATACACAAATGATTACTGAAAATAAATCAACAAGTACTGATGGTCAAGGTACATCTACATTAAGTTCAAATTATTCTTCCGCTTCTGCAAATACAAATTTGCCAACGACGGGTGATAATAAATTAACATTTATTTGTATATTTTTAATTCTAATAACATTAGCAATAATTTTTAAAGTAAAATGGAATAAATTAAGAGATATTTAATATATTTTAAATATCTCTATTTTGTTGATAATTATATCATATTAACATAAATTTGATTTCTTTTAAAAGATATGGTATAATTATTGCATAAAAAAATAATTTGAAAGGACTGAAGCATCATGGCTATGCAATCGGCACCAAACAGCATGAACAACTGGCATAAGACATTCGAGGAGGTGTTCAAATCATTACCAGTTCCATCTGAGAGCGATGCTCTTAGAATTTTAAATGAAGTCAGGGATTGTCATAAGTTATCTGATGGTTGGGTAGAATTTCATTATGAAATTATAAAACTGCCCAATGGTCAATATCAGGCAATTAGACATCATGCAAAATATTCCAGACATGCAAAGGCTACAAACTTTGCATAAAACATAAAGGGGAGATGTTAATTAACATTTCCTCGTGTTTTTTATATAAGTGGAATTACTACTAATTAATGATAAATTATCACCAACTGCACTAAAAAAATCTCCTAAAATACTAATTTCTTCATTACTAAGATTTTTAGCAATAGTTATAGAAAAAATACTTGCTAATGAAATTAATTCACAACCAGATAAATCAGTTAAACACATAAATTTTAACCTCTAATAATCTTCTTTAAAAGCCTTTTCTAATTTTCCTATTGCTTTGGTTTCAATTCTTGAAACATAACTACGACTAATTCCCATAATCTTTGAAATTTCATTTTGTGTTTTAGGAGCATTGCCATCTAAGCCAAATCTCATTTCAATAATAAATTTTTCTCTATCTTTTAAAGTATCAACCATTTTTTCGTATAAACGTTTAATTTTCATTTTTAAATCTAATTTATCTTCAATACTTTTTTCATCAGTTTCTAAAATTTCTAAAAGTGTAATTTCATTATCATCTTTATCTTTTCCAATAGGTTCATTTAAATAAACTTCATTTTTAGTTTTCTTATTTGAACGTAAGAACATTAAAATTTCATTTTCAATACAACGAGCAGCATAAGTTGCTAGTCTTATATTTTTAGAACTATTAAAACTATTAATTCCTTTAATTAAACCAATAGTTCCAATAGATATTAAATCATCTTGCTCAATATTTGTCGTAGAATATTTTTTACTAATATGTGCAACTAACCTTAAATTTCTTTCAATTAGTACATTTCTAGCCTCCTCATCACCAGTACTTAATCTTTCTAAATATATTTTTTCTTCCTCTGCACTTAATGGCTCTGGAAACAAATTACTACTTTGTATGTATCCAACAACAAAGATAGTGGAACGTAAAAAAGCCAAAAAACTAGATATTGAAAGAACTAACATAAATGTACCTCCATTTTCTTTATATCAAAAGTATATGCTAATTAAAAATAATTGTGCCTGACCTTAATTATTTTTTTAATT
>CANQOW010000013.1 GCA_947625545.1 uncultured Clostridia bacterium | reverse complement strand
TGTTATTTTTATATTCATAAAATATCACTCCTTCTTAATTTTTAATTATTATATATTGTTTTTTTAAATTTTGCAACCTATTATAAAAAATTAATTAATATATTTTCTTTACAGGAGTTTAATATATATTTGTTCTCAAGAAAATTCGTCAGGTTTTAGGGTAATCCGTGAGCAGCAGGCTTAACGAACTTTTCTTTCGAAAAATATATATTAAACTCCTGTATTTTTTATTAATAATAAAATTATAAATCTTCTAATTTATATTCTTTTTCTAGTTTTTCATTCATATACAATTTAGAAATTATTTCTAACTCTTTTATGCAACTATCTGATACATTAAATGAAAAGATTTGTTTTGGTTCTTTCATTACAATATATCTTATTGCTGTTCTTGTTCCTTTCGAAATTTGAATTGCACCTGTATCTAATTTTCCGCATATTCCACATTTAAATCCATTATCTTTTAAACTAAAATAAATAATATCTTCATCTTTTTTGCAGTTTTGACATGTCATTATATTTGGGGTAAAGCCTAAAATGCATAGTAATCTTATTTTAAATATTGCTAATACTAAGTCTAAATTTTTATCTGTTTTTGATATTACATATAGTGTATTTAATAATAATTGTATAATTTCTGCACAATTTTCGTTTTCGTTTGTAACGTCATTTACTATTTTTGCAATATGAGATGCATATTTTAATTTATCTAAATCTGTTCTTATCTCATAAAATACTTCTGTCATTTCACATGAATTTATATGATATGTATTTGTTCCTTTATATAGCATATATTCTCCAAAACACAAAAATTGAGTACCTGCTAATAAAAGACTTTTTGGTCTTCTTGCTCCTTTAGCAGCGCACCCAATTTTTCCGTAATTCTGGTGTTAATAGTGTAACCATTTTATCGAAATCGCCCATATTACTTTCTAAAATTACTACTCCACTCGTCTTTATTATTCCCATCATTTTCACCATTTATATTTATATTTTCTTCAATATTTTGTACTTCCATTAATTCTAAAAAAGTATTAATATCTCCTGTTTTCTTAAATGTATTCCATGCTAATTGCTTTATCATAAGACTACCTCCTCGTGCCTAAAAATTATATAATATATTTTTTACAATTTTGTTTTTTTTATGCTTTTTACTGCAATTTAAATTTTTTTACAATGCTATCTTCATTTAACCAATCTTTTTTAACTTTTACCCAAGTTTTTAGATTTACTTTTATTCCTAAAATTTGTTCTAGGTCTTGTCTTGCATACATTCCTATTTTCTTTAGCATTGCTCCATTTTTCCCTATTAAGATTCCCTTATGAGATTCTCTTAAACAGTAAATTGTTGCTTCTATATTATATATTTTTTCTTCTTTTTTTGTTCTTGAAAGTTTCATTTTTTCTACTTCAACATATAATCCATGTGGTACTTCATCATCTAGTAATTTTAATGCTTTTTCTCTAATTGTTTCTTCTACTATTTGCCTTGATGTTTGGTCTGTATATTCTTCAATATCATAAAATATTGGTCCAACTTTTAGATTTTTTTCTATTTCATCTAAAATTATTTCTATATTCTTTTTGTTTTTTGCAGATATTGGAACAACAGCTTTAAAGTCATATTCTTTTGAATATGTATCTATTACTTTTAGTAATTCTTCTTTTTTTACTAAATCTATTTTGTTTATTACTAATATTGTTTTTTTATTTGCTTCTTTTATTTTGTCTAATATTATTCTATCTCCTTTTCCTATTTCAGAACTTGTTGCTTCTATTAAGAATAATATTACATCAGCATCTGGTACAACTCCAAATGCAGTTTCTACCATAGTTTCTCCAAGTTTTGTTTTTGGTTTATGAATTCCGGGCGAATCTATAAATACAATTTGAGAATTCTCTCTATTTACTATTGCTTTTATTGCTGTTCTTGTTGTTTGAGGTTTATTAGTTATTATTGATACTTTTTCACCAACTAATGCATTTATTAATGTGGATTTTCCAACATTGGTTCTACCTAGAACTGATACAAAACCAGATTTCATTTCTGCCATTTATTTTTACCTTTCTTTGTTACTATTTACTATTATTATATATTTATTCATTTTTATTTTTTGTAAAATTTTGTAGAAATTTTCTTTATTTTTTCTTACTAATTTTACTTGACAAATTATAGATTTTAATATTCATGCAAAGTTTAATATATATTTTTCGAAAGAAAAGTTCGTTAAGCCTGCTGCTTACGGATTACCCTAACACTAACAAATTTTCTTGAGAACAAATATATATTAAACTTCGCAATGATAATTATCATCAATAAATTAATTATTCAAATGTTACATTTGTATTAAGTGGACATATTTCTATAAATGTATTTCCATCATTAACATTTATTACATTTCCTTCTAAATCTTTATATACAGTTTTAGAATTTCTTGAATTTTTAGAACATACTATTTCTATTGCTTTTCCGTTTGTAATATAATATCCTTTTAAATCTCCAACATTATCTAAATCTTGTCTTCCTTTACCTTCACCATCATTTAATGTTGAATTTCCTGCAAATGTTATTATTATATTTTTTGTACTTACTACTTCTTTTGTATCCCAATCTTTTAATAGTGTTCCATTTGTATACCTTTCATATCTAGCAGTTTCTTCGTTATATTTAAATCTAGATTTACAACTTGGATATGGTATTAAAATATCTGTTGCAATAATTGCATCTTCTGTATCTAATGTTACTTCGTCTGTAACATAATTTAATACACTTCTAGAATCTGATTCCATTCTATATCCAAATTTTTCTGCTTGATTTTTTATTTTTTCTGTACTTGTTACTGCATTATGTGGTGAACTTTTATCTTTTACTCTCCAAAATGTTGTTGATGGTGCTGTTATTCCATTTATATTATTTATTTTGTATTTTGATATATCACTTTCTGCTTGTGGACTCCATCCGTAGTGTACATATATTGCATCATTTTCCATTGCATAGTCTAGAAAATAGTGTCTTGAGCTTCTAACTGGACCTATTTTTTCTAAGTCAACACCTTTAAATAGTGCCATATATCTTGTTAGCCCACCTTCTGCAATTATTTCATATACTATGTAGGCATCATTTAAACCTGCTTGTGGTATTGCTTCTCCAACATTGTCTATCATTACTGCTATTGGTCTATCTGTTCCTGTAAATATTTGAACTTGTTTTTCGGGTTCTTTTGGTTCTTCTTCAATTATTACATTTTCTTCTTCTTGATTTTCTTCTAGATTGTTATTTGTTAATACAGTTTGTCCTTCCATTATTTTTATAAATAATAAAACTCCTGCTGTTATTATTAATAATACTAATATTACTATTAATATGTTTATTCCTATATTTCCTTTTTCTTTCATTTCTTTTCCTTTCTTATAAATATATTTTTTAATTTCTTGTATAGTTTAGTGTATTTAACATTTCTTCTTCTTTTTTTCTCATTTCTTGCTTGTCCGTATCTACTATATGGTCATATCCCATTAAATGATAAAATCCATGTACTAACATATATGCAAGTTCTCTTTCAAATGAATGTCCATATTCTATTGCCTGTTCTTGTACTTTTGGTATTGATATTATAATGTCTCCAATTACATCTTTTATTTGTGAATTAATATCATTTACTACTTTTTCTATATCTTCTTTTTCAAACATTGGAAATGATAATACATCTGTTTCTTTATCTATTTTTCTATATTCATTATTATATTTTCTAATGTTTTCTGGTGTTGTTAATATTATACTTATATATAAATTTTTATTTTTTATTTCTTTTTCAAAGCATTTGTTTATAACTTCATTTATTAAATCTATGTATTCTTGTTTTTCTTCTATTTCTAAAAAGTCTATTTCTGCTTTATTTTGCATTTATTTTTCCTTTCTTTTTTATGTATTTTCCAGTTAAGGTTTTACATTTATTTTCTATTTTTCTCATTACTCCATATTCTACTAATTTATCTTTATAAATTTTTATAATATCTTTATATTTGTCTTGTTTAGTATTTAATGCTTTTATTTCATATTGTAAAAATAGTATTTCTTTTTTTCTGTTTCCTTCTTCACCTTTAATTTGTGTTATATTTTTATATTCTTCCCAGAATTTTTTGTATTCGTCTCTTTGGCTTGGTTTATCCCAATATATTTTTGTTGATAATAATTTTACATTGTAATCTTCTATTAAATCTATTAATGTTTTATATGCTAGTGCTCTTTTCTTTTCGTTTGGACTTGATACTATTAATTTCCTTGTATCTTTTAATAGTTTTATATAACATTGTTCTGCAACTACTAATGGTAAACTATGTGTAAATAAATTTCTGCTGATACTTAATAAAATTTTCTTTTTTTCTATTTGGTCTTTTTTATCTAGTTTTCCTACTAAGTATGCATTAAATTTATCATATTCTTCTAGTACATCTTTATTTGTATTTTCTTTGTCTATGTCTATTTTTAATGGTAATATTTGTGTAATATATTCTTCAAGAACTTCAAATATTTTATTGTATATTTCATCTTTATCGTTTACACTTATTTTTATGGTATCTGCTATTTGTATTGAGTAATTTTTTAATATTCCTTTGTATAGTGTATCCATTTTTGATACATAAAATTTTTTGTATCTTGTTAATAATTTTTCATTTGCTGTTATTGTTTGATAATCTAATTCTAATAAAAATTTTTGTTTTCTATATTTATATTCTAAGTATTGTGTATCTTTTAGATGTATTACTGTATAGTATTTAGATAATGCTTCTTCTTCAACTGTTGTTGCTGCTTTTGCTTTTACTTTTTTATATACTGAGTCCATAATGTATTTATCTAATGCTTCTAAGTATAGTGCGTATGTATCTTCATATTTTTGTAATAATTCGTCCTTATTTTTTTTGCTTTTTTCATCGTCTTTATTAAATGCTTCATAGCATTTTAAAACATTATTTCTTTTTATTGAAATTAACATTCCGTTAATTCCTACTTTTGTTGGTATAAGCAATTTATTTAATGTATTTCCAATTTTGCTAAAGAACTTTTTATTTGTATCGTATACTCTCAAACTTCTTTCTTCCATAGTTTACCTTCCTTTCAAAATACTATTTTTTCATCTACTCCTATTTGTTCTAAAACTTCGTATATTAGTTCAATCTCAATGTTATCTTCATTTTCATATTTATTTATTTGCTTATTTATTATTTTTGAAGGGTCTTCTATTTCTTTTTCGAGTTCTTCTTCTAATTGTTTTATTAATTTTTCTTGTGCTTCTTCTTTTGAGTATTCAACATTTTGTTCTTGAGTCTCATAATATGTTGTTTTTATAATTTCAATAGGCAAATAAAAATCTGAAAATATTTTCAATTTTTTTTCTTCTACTATTGTATCATAATTTTGAAAATTTGGAAGAGTTTTATACAAATTTATTACAAAATTTTTTATACGGATGCTATATTTTGATTCCATATTGCCTGTCTTATTATATTCTTGTTGTTTTAGTTCAATTTTATCTTTTTTACTATACCATACTTTTGCTAAAATTTCTCCTTCACTATGTACATAGCGGGTTCCAGTGTATTTACCTTCTATATATCCTGCTATTAATATGCTTCCATTTTTTACAATATCGTTTTCTTTTACTACGGGTGTACCGTTTTTGGCGGTTATTTTTACAATCATTGCTTCTTTATTTGATACTATATTACAATAATCATTTTCATCTATTATTTCTGGTTTTAAATCTGCTTCAACTATTTTTACATTTGCATTTGTTCCCGTTATTCCAATTCCCACCCATGCTACATCATCTCTATTTAATCTTATTGAATTTATTATTTTTGAAGTATCTATTTTACTTTTAAAACTTCCTATTGTTAAACCATTTTCTTCTAGTAATTTTTCTATTTCTTCTTTAGGTATATTTTCTGTTCCTGTAATTTCTATATTCCATACAAAGTTTGATAAAGTAAATAAACTTATAAAAAATGCTATTAGTAATATTAAAAATATTTTTCTTTTTTTGTGTTTGTTTAGGAAAAATGGTAATCCTTTCTTTTCTTTTATATTTATTCTGCATTTTGTTACTCTTGCTATTTCTTTTAATTTTTTAAAATTTTTTATTCCTACATTTGCATATAAATATGTAGATTTTTCTCTTTTTATATTCCATAATAATATTTTTTTACTTATGCATATATTCATAAATCTTTCTATAAAATATCCTTCTACCGATATTTGTACATATCCTATTATATAACTTATTAATATTTTGAATAGCATTTTTTCACCTACTCTTCTATTATATTTTCAAAGTCTATACTATCTATTTTTCCTGTAACCATAATATCGTCTTGACTTACTTTTTCTAAGTTTAAATTGTATCCATTTATATTTATTACCCCTATATATGTATTTAATTTTATATAAAATTCTTCATATTCTAATATGTTTTTATAATTTTCTATTAACATTTCATTAAATCCTGAAATTGTTATTCGTGGCTCGTCTGATACTATTTCTTTTGGCATTTCTAATAATTTTTCTAATCTTGTTTCTTTCCTTTTGTTTTTCATATTTTTCATTCCTTTCGCCAAAATTATAATAATTATCTTACAAATTCATCTAGGCTTTTAAATTCGTATCCCATATTTTTTATTTCTTTTATTATAGTATCTAGTACATTGCAGTTATCTTTTGAATTTCCATGTAATAGTATTACTGCTCCATTATGAACGTTGTTTAATATTTTTTCTTTTGCATATTCTGTACCTTTTTGTTTATCTTCGTTCCAATCGTCATAGGCAAAACTCCACATTACTGTTGTGTATCCTAAATTTTTTATTTCTGCTAATGTTCTTTCACTATATTCTCCCATTGGTGGTCTTAAATATTTCATATCATAATTAAATTTTTCGTATATTGTTGTATGTAATTTCATTATTTCTTCTTTTATTTGTTCATCTGTTAATGATGGCATACTTTTGTGATTTACAGTATGGTTACCTATTATATTTCCATTATCTATCATTTTTTGCACTAAATCGCTTTGTGTATTTACATAGTGTGCTGTTATGAAAAATGTTGCTGTTACATTGTTTTGTTTTAGTGTTTGTAATATTTTTTCTGTATAACCTGCTTCATAACCTTCATCAAATGTTAAATATACATATGGCTTTTCACTATTTCCCATTGATATTCCTTCGTATTTATCTAATAATGCTTTATTTTTTGCTCCTAAGTCTGGCTGTTCATGGTTATCGTTTCTTTTTATTCCCCATCCTATTTTTGTATTGCTTAATGATGTTGCACTTGTTAATACAGTTTCTTCTGTTGTTTTGTATCTAAATATACATATACTTGTTATTAATAGTATTAATACACTAATTGTTATTGTTATCTTTTTTGATTTTATAAAATTTTCCATTGTTTCTCTCTCCTTTTTATTTTAATATTATGAGAAAGTTATAAAAAAATAACTGAAAATTTTTTTCGACTATTTTTACCAAATTTTTACAAAAGTATTGACTTTTTTCAATTTTGATATTATTATATTAAAAGAAATTTGGAAATATTAGGTAATTATTAACTGTAAAGTTAATTTTCATTTTTTCGCATTTTAATTGTGTATAGACGTTTTTTTAATTTATTTTTATAATATTTTTGGAGGATTATATGTTAAATTTTGTATTATGTGATGATAATTTACTGGTACTTGATAGATTGGTTTCTATGTTTGAGAGTTTATTTTTGAAACATAATTATGATGCACAAATAGGTTTTAAATCTGGTAATTCTTCTGAAATTTTAAGTTATATTAAAAATAACCATACTGATGTCTTAGTGTTAGATATTAATTTGAAATCTGATATTACTGGATTAGAATTAGCAGAAAAGGTTAGAAAGAATAATAAAGATATGTATTTTATTTTTGTTACTGGTCATTTAGAATATTCTATGCTTGCATATAAAGTTAAAACTTTTGATTATCTTGCTAAGCCTATTACTAAGGAAAGATTAGAGGAAACTCTTGAACGTTTATTTAACGATTTGCATAATTCACCTAAAAACTATATTAATATTGATTCGAAACAATATGTTGACCAGAATGATATTTTGTATATTAAACGTGATGGTATGAAATTAGTTTTTTATACTAAATCTAATGTTTATTCTACTTATAGTTCTTTTAATAAGCTTAAAGATTGTCTGCCAGTTAATTTTGTAAGATGTCATAAGTCTTATATTGTGAATATAAATAATATTTCTAATTTAGATTTGAATACAAATACTATATTTTTTATGAACGATAATAAATGTTTTATTGGTCCTAAATATAAAAATGATTTTTTGGAGGTTATTAAAAATGGAAATTATAAAAATAATTAATTTTGTTATGAATGTATGGCTTGCAATGATTACGGAAAATGTTGATATAATAAATTTTCTTACATTTCCTTGTCTTATTATTGAAAATATTGTTTCTGTTCTCTTATTTACTACTCTTTTAAATATACCTTCAACTCGTAAACAAAAATTCATATATGTATTGTTGGTAGGTATATTAGGAATTATTTCAAATATCTTTGTTCCTAAACCATATGGAACTTTTATACATATGATTATATCTCCTTTTATAATTACGTTTCTATTTAAAACAAATTTATTTAAAGGTATTTTAGCAGAAATAATACCTCTAGTTATTACTGCAATATTAGAAACATTACTTTTAAGAGTATATTTAATTATATTTAACTTAACATATGAAGTGGCATATTCAATTCCAATTTATAGAATATCTTTTGTTTTAATAATATATATTACAATGTTTCTATTATACAAATTAATTAATAAATTTAGTTTTAATATAAATTTTTTGGATACTATAAATTTACTACACAACAAAACTTTAATAATAAATGCTATTCTTGGTTTAGTTGCAATTGGAACTCAATTTTATTTAGGAGCTTTTTATTATGATCATTTACCTTTAATAATAGTTTTACTAAGCTCAATAAGTTTAATTGCATATTTCATAATTAGTATTTATAGTTTATATAAAACTACTAAACTTGAACTTACAACTCGTGACTTGGAAGAAACTAAATTATATAATCAATCTTTAATTATTTTACATGAAAGTGTTAGAGATTTTAAACATAATTTTAATAATATTATTCAAGCTATTGGTGGTTATATAGATAATAAAGATATTGATGGTTTAAGTAAATATTATTCACAATTAGTTGTAGATTGTCAGCGTGTTAATAATCTAACAACACTTAACCCAGAAACTATAAATAACCCTGCTATATATGGTATTCTTGCTTCTAAATATTTAAAAGCAGATGAACTTGGTATTCAAATTAATTTAGAAGTTTTCCTAAATTTAAATAAAATAAATATGAAAATTTATGAATTTTCTACAATTCTTGGTATATTATTAGATAATGCAATAGAAGCTGCTTCTAAATGTGAAGAAAAAATTGTAAAAGTAGAAATAAGAAAAGATTTTAATATTAATAGACAACTTTTAATTATTTCAAATACATATTCTAATAAAGATGTAGATATAGAAAAAATTTTTGAAAAAGGTTATACCTCTAAAACAGAAGATAAAAAATCTCATGGTTTAGGTTTAAGTGAAGTAAGACAAATTTTAAAGAAAAATAAAAACCTTAATTTATATACTTCAAAAGATGATAAATTTTTTAATCAACAATTAGAAATATATTAAAAAAATAAAGTAAACAAAAAAGATAGTTGTCGAGCCTATCTTTTTTGTTTGATAAAATCTACAGGTTTTAAATAAAAATTAATCTTTTTTTATTAAAGATGCAGGCATTTTTGGTTGATGCATTATTCCCCACCAAAAACATGCAGTATTTGTTGATTTTGCATATTTTTCTGCCATTTTTGCTAATAATTTTAACATATAAATTCACCTCTCTTTTGTGATTTTTTATATATAATCTTTAAAGTTTTACCGGTATAAACTTTAAAAAAGATTATGCTATATTTAAATTTTGATTATACTCTTTATAACCATATTTATTTTTGGTTAACTTATACGCTATTGGTGTTATACACAATGTTTGAATAAACATTCCATAAATACACATATTAGAAATAATTTCATCTTTAATAAATAAAGATATAATTAAAATCGTTGTAAAAGTTATATACGAAAGTAAATTTTGTTTTTTCCTTTCCTTCTTGCTTAATATTGGAATATTTTCAGTATCTGCTGGAGCATATAAGGTTATCATTATTAATCCAAATACAAAGATAAATAATGTAACAAAAAATTTAACATCCTGTGGTAAGACAAAAATTTTACTTAAAAATACATTACCACTATAAATTAGTGTTGTGCACACTATACATCCAATATGAGTTTTCATATGAAATCCACCAGAGAACATTCTATATGGCAAGATAATTAAAAAAGATAAAATAGATAATTCACCAACACCTAGTAGAAATGCAATTGCAATCATAATAAAGAATTTTGGAATTTCTCCTATAATTAGTTGAACACCATAATTTATTATTTCTGCTCTTTCATCATCTATCTCAGGCATTTCTTCTCTAATTTTTTTAGTCAAAAAATTACAAATATTATCTATCATATGTATCCCTCACAACTCTTTATGAGAGAATTTTATATTAATTTTTGACTTATTATTTGTTTTAATTATAAAATGCGACTTTTATTTTATAAAAATAATTATATAAAATTTAATAAATAAAAAGTTATGTTTTATAAAATTAACATAACTTTAAATCTTCTATTATTTTCCACGTTCCATTAATTTCTGGTAATGACTTAAATACCATTTTTTCTTTTGTTATAGGGTGTATTATTTCTAAGCTATATGACCATAAAGCTATTTGCTTGCCTCTACCACGAGTTCCATATTTTTGGTCTCCATATATACTGTGGTTTCTACTTGATAATTGTACTCTTATTTGATGATGTCTTCCTGTTTGTAAATTAATTTTTAATACAGATAAGTTTATTTCTTCATTATATTTTAAAACTTTATAATTTAGGCAAGCATATTTAGAATTTTTTGTTCCTTCTTTTACAACTTTACTTAAATTATTTTTTTCATTTTTTAATAAATAATCTTCTAATATATCTTCTTCTTTTTCTAATTTTCCATCTACTACTACTAAATATTCTTTTTTAAATGTTTTATTTCTTACTTCTTCGCTTAGTCTTGATGCTGCTTTTGAAGTTTTTGCAAAAACCATAACTCCGCCAACTGGTCTATCTAATCTATGTATTAACCCTAAATAAACATTGCCTGTTTTTTTATACTTTTCTTTTAAATATTCTTTAATAATTGTTAGCATATCTATATCTTCTGTTTTATCTGATTGTGATGGAATATTAGGTTTCTTTTCTACAACTATAATATGATTATCTTCATATATTACTTTTAACTTATTTTGCTCCATTTATTTCTCCCAACGTCCAAAAATTCCACAAGGTAATACTATGTCTGAATTTGACATAGGTAAACCTATTTCTCCCGATGAAAATTTTCCTTTATATTTTATATTCATTTTTAATATATTTTCTAATACTGTTGCTGAAATGCCTGTTGTATATGAATTTATTAAGAAAAATAATGGATTATCTGATAATACTTTGGTGCATAAATTTACTAAATCAAAAATATTTTCTTCAAATTGCCATACCTCTCCATTTGTTCCTCTACCATAAGAAGGTGGATCCATTATTATTGCATCATATTTATTTTCTCTTCTTATTTCTCTATTTACAAATTTTATTACATCATCTACTATATATCTAACTTTTCTATCTTGTAAGTTTGATGATATAACATTTTCTTTTGCCCATGAAACCATACCTTTTGAACTATCTACATGGCATACACTAGCACCTACTGATAAACATGCTACTGTTGCTCCTCCTGTATATGCAAATAAATTTAAAACTTTTATCTCTCTTTTTGAATCTTTAATTTTATTGATCATCCAATCCCAATTAACTGCTTGTTCTGGAAATAAACCTGTATGTTTAAAGCCCATTGGTTTTATATTAAATGTTAAGTTTTTATATTTTATTTGCCATGCTTTTGGTAAATTATTATTATATTCCCAATTACCTCCACCTGTATTACTTCTATTGTATTTTGCATTCGCTTTTTTCCACATATTAGGAAATGTTTTTGCTTTCCATATTATTTGTGGGTCTGGTCTAATTAATGTTATATTTCCCCATCTTTCTAATTTTTCTCCTGATGCCATATCTAGTATTTCATAATCTTTCCAATTATTTGCTAGTTCCATTTTTCCTTCCCTTTCGGCTAATTTATAAAATATTATACATTAATTTTACATAAAAGTCAAACTTATCATAAATTAAATTTATTTATTAAAATAATATTGTAGTATTTAGCTTTTTTTCAAGTAATATATTTAATATGCGAAGTGACGCGTAGCATGGAAGCGAAAGCGACCAACAAGGAACGAGCCATATTAAATATATTACTTGAAAAAAAAAAGCGGAAATATATAGCGCATATTATATTTATGCTAATAAGGTAAGCGGACATTTATATCATAATCATATTAATGTAGTTAAAACTTTTATAAAATTATAAATTAGCACACAGTTTATTGAAGCAACTGCTAGTCCTAAAATTACCAATGTTAAAATTACTTTATTTCTAATAATAAAATTTTTTAATCTTGTACTTTTCTCATAATTTGCTTTTCTGTACTTTATACCATAAATCTCATTTTTTACAATATCCATAAAACTCCTCCATCTTATTTTTATACTATACTAATATATATTTTGATGAAAAAATTTTATGCTTATTTTTTAAATATTTTTAAACTTTCGTAAGACAATAATCTTCTTTATTTTAGATTATTTAAAATAACTTTTGCTAGATCTTCATTTATACCTTTTATACTACATAATTCCTCAATACTTGCATTTTTGATTTTTTCTACGCTACCAAATTTTTTTAGTAATTCTTGTTTTTTTACTTTACCTATTCCCTCTATATTATCTAATGCAGATTTTGTTACTTGCTCATCTCTTAATTTTCTATGATATTCTATTGCTGTATTGTGTACAGTATCTTGGAAATTTGTTATTGTATGCATTAATCTTTCTGATATTTTTAATTCTTTTCTATTTTCATCAATTAATGCTCTTGTTGTATGCTTATCGTCTTTTACCATACCAAATACTGGTATTTGTAAATTATATTGTTTTAAAGCATTTTTTATAGCATTTATTTGTGTAATTCCTCCATCAGCAAAAATTACATCTGGTAATGCTCCAAATCCGCTTTTATCATTATCTATTGAATATTTTAATCTTCTTACTAAAACTTCTTCTGTACATTTTGGGTCATCTTGACCTAATACTGTTTTTATTTTAAATCTTCTTGATAACTTTTTATTAATTTTTCCATCTTGCATTACACACATTCCTGCTACTATAAATTGTCCTGAAATGTTTGATATATCATAAGTTTCAATTTTTCTTGGTATCTTTTCTAAACCTAATACTGTTTTTAATTCTGTTAAAATATCAAATTTGTTGTCTATTTTATTTTCTAATGTTACTTTGGCATTATTTTCTGCCATGTCTATAAATCTTAACTTCTCTCCTATTTTTGGCACTTTAATTTCTACTTTTTTATTTTCTTTTTTAGATAACCATTCTTCTATTATTTTTTTATCTTCTATATCATATTTTATCATTATTTTACTTGGTACACTTTGAGAATCTATATAATATTGTTTTATAAAACCCGAAATTATATCTTCATTTTCCATATCTTTTAAATCATCAAAAAAATAACTTTCTCTACCTATCATTTTACTTTTTCTTATAAAAAATATCTCTACACAAACATATAACTCATTTTTTGCAATTCCTATAACATCTATATCATTTTCATTTATATTTGAAACTATTTGTTTTTGTGATATTTGTTCTATTGCTATCTTTTTATCTCTTATATATGCTGCTTTTTCATATTCTTGTTTTTCAGATGCAATTTTCATATCTTGTTCTAATTGTTTTATAATTTTATCTGTTTTTCCTTCTAAAAATAGAATTATTTCATCTATTTGCTTTCTATATTCTTCTTTTGATATTTTTCCTACACATGGTCCTAAACATCTATTTATGTGATAATTTAAACATACCCTTGTATTAGATTTAAAGTTTCTACATTGCCTTATTTTAAATTTTTGTTTTATAAAATCTAACATTTCTTTTGCACTGCCTGGGTTTGCATAAGGTCCAAAATATTTTGCACCATCATTTTGTATTCTTCTTGTTATAAATACATTAGGATAGTCTGATTTAACATCTACTTTTATATATGGGTATGTTTTATCGTCTTTTAATAAAACATTAAATTTTGGTCTATTTTTCTTTATTAAATTACATTCTAATATTAATGCTTCTGCTTCATTATCTACTACTATGTATTCAAAATGGTCTATTAATTTTACCATGTTTTCTATTCTTTTTGTTTTATTTGTTTTTCTAAAATATTGTCTTACCCTATTTTTTAATGATATTGCTTTTCCCACATATATAATGTTGTCGTCTATATCTTTCATTATATATACGCCGTGGCTTGTCTGGCAATTTTTTTAATTCATTTTCTATTATAAACATTTCTTATCCTTTCCATAAAAATACTACTTATTATTGTAATTCAAGTGTATATATAATTAATTTAGTATTCACATATATATTTGAATTATTTTTTCAACATTTATTATACTATTTTTAACAAATTTTATCAATGTACTTGCTACATTTTATTTTTTGTAGTAATATAATATAGTATAGTTTTTAAAGTAATATTTTATAGAAAGGAGTAATATTTTAAGAAAAAAGCGCCTGGACAATTTTAAAAAATTGTTGACGAGGATAGAGTTTATCGAAATATTCGGCGGATGGCTCTATGGCACAATTACTGCCATTATTTATTGATAAAAAATAATAGTAATATTATAACAAAGTCAATAAAAGTAATTCCACTTTGAAAACTATATATATTTAACTTTGTATTTTTAAAACTTTTATAAAATACAATAAAATTTTTCAAAGGGGGCACAAAATTTATGTGTGGAATTGTTGGGTACATAGGTACTAAAAAAGCAAGTCCTATATTAATAAATGGACTTTTAAAATTAGAATATAGGGGTTACGACTCTGCAGGAATTTCCACTATTGAAAAATATGGAGTTTCAAATTTAAAAAATAAAGGTAGAGTTGCAAATTTATATGATTTAGAAGGAATTAATGATTTAGAGGGTACAGTTGGTATTGCTCATACTAGATGGGCTACACATGGTAAACCATCAAAAGAAAATTCTCACCCTCATTTAGATAACAGTAATACTTTTGCTGTTGTTCATAATGGAATTATTGAAAATTACAGTGATTTAAGAAAATTTTTATCTGATAATGGATATATTTTCTTATCTCAAACAGATACAGAAGTAATTCCTAATTTAATTCATTATTATTTTTCAAAAGATACAAATAATGATAATAAAAAATTCTTGAGAGCAGTTAATAGTGCTTGCAAAGATTTAAAGGGAAGTTTTGCTATAGAAGTTATTTCCAAACTTTACCCTGATGTTATGATAGTTGCTAGAAAAGATAGTCCATTAGTTATTGGTACAACTGAAACAGAAAATTATATTTCATCAGATATACCTGCTATTTTATCATTTACAAAAAATTTCTATTTATTAAATGATAATGAATTTGTTGAGGTTTATAAAGATAAAGTTGTTTTCTATGATAATGATTTATCTATTATTAATAAACCTATTAAAAATATTGATTGGGACGCTTCTGCTGCTGAAAAAGATGGTTATGAAGATTTTATGCTTAAAGAAATTTATGAACAACCTAATACTGTAAGAGAAACTATTGGTTCTAGAATTAAAAAAGGTGAAAAATGCGCTTTTGACGATTTAGAACTTTCAAAAGAGTATTTATCTTCAATTAATAAAATTTATATTGTAGCTTGTGGTACTGCTATGCATGCAGGTTTGGCTTCTAAAAAGACTTTTGAAGAATTAACTAATATTCCTGTTGAAGTTGACATCGCTTCTGAATTTAGATATAGAAATCCGTTAATTAATTCAAAAACATTAGTTATTTTTATTAGTCAATCTGGTGAAACTGCTGATACTATCGCTGCTTTAAAACTTTCTAGAAGTAAAGGAGCTAAAACTATCGCCGTTTCTAATGTAATAGGTAGTTCTATTACAAGAGAAGCTGATTATACAATTTATACTCATGCTGGTCCAGAAATTGCGGTTGCATCAACAAAAGCTTATACATCACAAGTTGTTTTATTAGATATTTTGGCTATTCACTTTGCAGAAATTTTAGGCAGTTATGATACAAAATTATTAGAGAATTTAAAAAATGACATTTTGGAGTTACCTACTAAAATTGATAAAGTATTAGAAAATATAGATATTGTAAAAGATTTAGCAAATAAAGTTTACACTGAGAAGGATATGTATTTCTTAGGTAGAGGTATTGATTATACTGTTGCATTAGAGGCTTCTTTAAAATTAAAAGAAATATCTTACATTCATTCAGATGCTTATGCAGCAGGAGAATTAAAACATGGTCCTATTGCTTTAATTGAAAATGGTGTAACTGTTATTGGTATTTTAACAGATAAAAATTTAGTTGAAAAATCTATTAGTAATATTCAAGAAGTTATTACTCGTGGGGCTAAGACATTTATTATATCTAATCAAGATGTTAATAATAAGAATTTTGATTATGTATTAAATATTCCTGATACTAATGCTTTTATTTCACCTATTTTATCTATTATACCTTTACAACTTTTTGCTTATTATATTTCTAAAAATAAAGGTTTAGATGTAGATAAACCAAGAAATCTTGCAAAATCTGTAACAGTTGAATAATAATTTAAAAAGAAGTGTTGGAAATTTTCCACACTTCTTTTTATTGTCTAGGAAAAAGGTTAATTTTCTTATAAATATTCAAATAATCTTAAGTTAATTTCTATCCAATTAAAATTCTTATTAATGTAAGTAAAACTGCACCTGGTACACCTAATATTGCTACAATTAATACTGTAACAAAATTTAAACCTATATGAAAATTAAATGCTCCACCAATTAAATTAATTATATAAATTAGTATAGCACCTAATATTGAATTTCCAATTAATTTTAAAATACTTTTTATTGGTAATACAAATATTTTTCCAAGTAAAAATAATAATATAACTCCAACTATAAATGGTATTATTGTATTTAATTCCACTCTTAATCACCTCGTCCTAAATTATATTATGATTAAGAGTTCTAATTTATAACTAATTTATACTACTTTTGTATCTGTAACATTAAAATCTTTTAGGAAGTCAATAATAATGCCATTTTGCTTTGCTTTTCTTAGTAAATAATTATATTTTGCTTTTTCTGCTTTTATTTTATATAAATAATAATCAATTAATTCTTCTTCTGCATACTCATAATTTTTGTTTGCAACATCTAAGTTATTTCTTGTAATTATAATACTTTGTACTAATTCTTTTTCATATTCTTTTTGATTTTTATCTAAAATTTCATTTTCTCTTACGTACTTTTCGTAACTCATAGAACCCTCCATAAAAGTAATTTTAAAGGCATTAGTAATCAATAGTGTTAATTTTTACACTAATCTCCTTTTTTAACATAAATTACTATTATTATATTCTTAAACACCTTATTTTATTCGAAATCTTCTATATATTTATTTAAATTCTCTGTGCCATATATTTTTATTCCACTTTCTAAATGTGATTTATCAGTTTGCGTTAAATATCTTGTTGAAATTGATGTTTTTTCTTGAAGGGTTTCATTTCCATTTTTATCTACTTTATATATTGCAACATATCCATCTAAATCTTTTAAAGAATAATGTTCATTACAAAAGCCATTAACATTTTTTATCATAATAACTTCTTCTTCTGAAAATATATAAACATTCCAATCTTTATATTCTTTCTCTAATTCTTCTTTTGTCATATTTATTAATTCAACTGGTGTTTCAACATATTCATTTATACTATGTCCACAATCTTCATAATATTTTCTTAATATTAATCTTGTATGTGGAGTTATTTTTTCTTCGCTTGAATTTGCACTTAATGTCTCTTCTGTTTCTATTGAATTATTTATATTTTGTTTTATTGTATGATTTTGTAATTCTTGCGTTTTTGATATTTGTTTATTATTTTCATTAAATATTTTAAATATATATATACCAGTAAATACTGAAATTAAGAATATTCCTACTAAAATTGATGTTAATAATACTTTTCCCTTCATAAAAACCTCCAATTTTTATATATTATTTACAAATTTTAGCAAAATATTCAATTAATAGTATTTATAGCATTGTAGTTATTTTTAATTTATTTTGATTACTTACTTTTACTGTTATTTCTCCATTTTGATCTGTTCTATAAACCTTTATACCGAAAATTTTTAAATCTTTCAATAACTTCTTCTGATGGGTGACCAAAAGTATTATTTTTACCTACTCCTATTAGTACATACTTAGGTTTTACCGCTTCTACTAACTCTTGCGTTGAAGAGGTCTTTGAACCATGATGTCCTGCTTTTAATATTGTAGAATTTAATATATTTGTATTTTTATATAAATTTGAAATATCATATTCCGCTTCTTTTTCTATATCTCCTGTAAATAATGCACTAAAATTTCCATATATCAATTTGAACACTATTGAATTATTGTTAATATCTCCAAATTTTAAATTTTCTGTTGGGTAAAGTATTTGTATATATGTAGAATTATCAAATTGAATTTTATCCCCTTTTTTAACAATTTGTACTGGTATATTTTTTTGTTTTGCAATATTTATCAAATTTTTATATTCATTTGTAATTTCTGCTTGTTTAGATATTAAAATTTTACCTACTTTTATTTTATCTAATACTGCAATAAACCCATTACAATGGTCGGCATCAAAATGAGATATTATTATATAATCTAATTTCTTTATTCCTCTATTAAGTAAATATGGAACTAATGTATTTTCTCCTACATCATATTCTTCTTTTAATTTACTGCCACCACTATCTACTAATATTCTTTTATTTGTTGGAGTAATTATTAATGTACTATCTCCCTGCCCTACATCTATAAAATGTATTGTTAAATTATTTGAATTTATTTTAAAAATATTTGTTAATAAGATTATTATAAAAAAACCTATAAATATCTTTTTTATATGCTCTTTTTTTAGAAAAGAAAATCGAAATAATAGAATAATTGAATAATAGATTATTATTAGCATTATATTTGGTGTTGTAATATAGATTTGTGATAATGGTAATTTTGAACAAATTTCTACTATGAATATAAATAAATTTAGAATTAAATTATATATTTGAAAACCAAGTTTTGCTATAAATGGAATTATAAAACTTATTGCAGTTAAAATATATCCACTTATTACAATTATCCCAATTAAAAAGCCTGTTAAAATACTAGATATAAAAAATGTTAAAGATATTGTATTAAATTTTATCGTCATTATTGGTATAATTATAATTTGTGCAGAAATTGTAACTGATAACATTTGTTTTACTAAAATTATTATTTTATTTATTTTTATATTTTTTACATACTGTTTGTTTATATTTATAATTTTTTCTATTTTCTTTTCAAATAATACAATTCCTATTGTTCCACCATAAGAAAGTAAAAGCCCATTATTGTTTATACTAAATGGATTATTTATTAATGAAATTAATAGTGCTAAACTTATGCTTGTTGCTATATCTAACTTTCTATGGAAAATTCCGTGCTCCTATTAAAATTATTCCCATTATTCCTGCTCTAACTACTGATGGTGTTAAACCTGTTAATATCATAAAAAATATTATTATAACTATTGTGATTATTTTAGATTTTCTTTTATTTATTTTTGTTTTTTCTAATATAAATGCAACTCCTAAAATTAGATATGATACATGTGTACCTGATACTGCTAAAATATGATATAAACTGCTTATTTTAAATTGTTCTTTCAAATTATTATCTAGATTGTCTGTATCTCCTAACAATATTCCTATACTCATATTTGCTGTTTTTTCTGGTAGCATTTTATTTATGTTTGATATTATTTTTTGTTTTATATTATTTATAATTCTAAATATTATATTTACATTATTATGTTTTATTATTTGTATTTTTGAATTTAAAGTAATATTTCCATATATTTTTATTGTTTTTAAATATTCTCTATAATTAAAGCCTTTGTAATTCCTATTTGTTTCTGGTTTAGTGTATATTGCATTTAATTTTATCTTATCTCCATATTTTAATTGATTATCTTTGCCTTTTATATTTAATAGTAATTGTGTATTTTTATATTTAGTATTTCCGTTTATACTTTCTACTTTTATTTTATATACAGTCTTATATTCTTTTTCTTGTGGCTCACTTACTATTGTTCCTATTATTTTATATTCTTCTCCATCAGTATAAATTTTTTCATATTTGTTATTCAAGTAATTTATTTGAATATTTGATACTAATGTTGCTATTACTATTAATATAATTAGTTTTCTATATTTCTTTTTTATAAAAAATATTATTAATAAAAAAAATAATAAAGGAACTATACTAAATTTTAAGTATAGTCCCCATAATATACCTATTATATATCCTATTACGGCAACTAAAACTGGTCTTTTCATATTTCTCCTTTTTAATTGCCCCCAAGTTATTTAATTTTTTATTATGCTATTTTGCTACATCTAATCCATCCATATGTATTGTTTTCTAAACTTATATATGCCCATCCGTTTACTACTTGTATTATATGTATGTTTCCTTCTTGTTCAATATTTCCTATTTTTTCTGCATTTATTAATGGTATTATATAAACATCTGTATTTTCTTTAACTTTCATATCACTATTTATTTGTATATTTGGTAATATAGGTTGTTCTGTATTTTCGTTTTCTTGTTCTGGCTCGTTGTTTTCAGGTGTTTCTGTATTATTTTCTTCACCATTTTCTGTGTTTTCATTATTATTTTCTTCGTTATTTTCTGTTGTATTATTTTGTGGTTCATTGTTTTGTGGTTCTTCATTATTTTTTGGTTCTGTGTTTGTATTTTCATTGTTTTCTTCTGGCTCTGTGTTAGTGTTTTCATTTATTGTTGGTTTATTATTTTCTGTATTAGTATTATCTATTTTTATATATTCTCCATATACATACCCTGTTATTCCTTTATATATTACTTTATACCAACCAGAATCATCTCCTAAACCTGATTCTAATACTTCTACTTTTTCATCTTCTGATATTAGTTCTAATATACTTGAATCTGTTGTGGGTTCTTTTCTTAATCTTAATGTTTCTGTTATTATTGTTGCAGTTTCTGCTAAACTTAATGTTTTACTATATATTAGAAAAATTGTTGTTATTAATGTTATTATTAATATTTTTTTCAAAGTTTTCATAGTTTTTTCTCCATTTTTTTCTAAATTTATAGTTATATTTTATATAATATTATAAATTATGTCAATAGTTTTATGAACTTTTTAAGTAGATTTTTTTATTATTTTATATATAATGCTACTCTATAACCCAAGTCTGACCATATATACTCTTTATCATTCCAACAGCAACGTGCTGTCGTTGATACGTTACTTCCTACTCCACCACACCAAGAACCGCTTCGACAGATTCCACATGATGATTTAGTTTCGTTTGTCCATTCCCACATATTTCCACATAAATCATATATATTATTTCTTTTTGTATATTCTGTATTTCCTGTTTTTAATAACCAGTAATATTCTTTGGTTTTACTACCTTTATCTGGTTTAGTTATTGGATTTGTCTTTTTATAAATTATTCCAAATCCTCCATCTGAGGAATATTCAGTTATTCCAGGTATAGTTGAATTGGTAAAATTTCCCCACAACGTACTATCTACTTCATCTTCTTTTAATGCTTCACTTTCTACTAACCAAGATAAAGTTGTATCCCACATTGTCCCTGTTAATAATCCACTTTGTACATTTTCTCCTATATACATACTTTCTGCATTTTTTTTAGCATTATCATAACTGATACACAGCCACGGAATTTTATTTTTTTTACTTACTGGTTTATTCTCGACATCTGTAATTTCTGAAATTTTTTCATGCATTTCATTTATATAATTCATTATGTCTTCAGTATAATTACCACCTGTTATATTATCAAATTTATTTTTATCTATAAATTTTTCTAAATCAATGACATCTTTTTCTATATTTTCTGGTATTCCTGCTTCATATCTTCCTATATAAAAACCTCCATAAGTTGTTATTTGTGATTCTTCACTATCTATTCCATTTGGTAATGAAGCATCTTTTACATCATCTAAACTTTGAAGAGCATTATTTTGGAGATTTGGTAGTAGTGTTGGTGCAGTAAAAACTTTTTGATATTTTGCTAATCCTTCTATTCCCTCATTTGGTAATTGTGCTGGTACCCACACGAATTGGTTTCCATCTTTATCTTCTATTACTAATCCACTATTCCATCCATCTACTGTTTCTCCGTCGCTTGATTTCCAACTTGCTCCTTCATTTGATGTTTTAAATCCTACTGGTATTACCGGATTATTATATGCAAATTTTTTATCCCCTGTTATTGTTTGATTTGCTTCTCCTTCTGTATTATCTAATATTCCAAATTGTGTTTGTATTTGTATGTTTAAATCATCTATTTGTTTTACTTCGTCTTCTGCTTTTGATTGATATAAATTTACTGCTCTTTGTGAATTTTCTATTATTCCTGTTTGTAACAATATACTTAATGTTACTCCTGCAAGTATAAGCAATACAATTATTGTTATTACTAATGCTATTAAGGTTATACCACTTTCTTTAAATTTTTTTGTTTTCATATATTTAAAATCTCCTTCTTTAAAAATTTTTGAAACACAAAAAGAGTTAACTTATTTATATGCGTAATGGTATTACTAACATATAAACAAAATTAACTCTGTTTATTTTACTTATTAAATTATTTTTTAAGCTAAACAATGACGCAAAAATTCCTTGACTTATGCTTCTAAATAGAATGTGTGTGTGTGTGTGTGTGTGTGTGTGTGTAGAGTACCAACTGTTTCAAGGCTTACTATCATTTTTAAAACTCCCTTCTTTTGTTTCTTCCTTGTATTTACATTATTATTTTATACAAACTTTAATAAATTGTCAATAGTTTTTTTAATTTTTTGTTGTATTTCAAATTATAGTTTTACATTTTCCCTATTTCTTCTATTTCTTTTTTAGTTGCTCCTGTTATATCCATTATAGTTTCTATTGATAATTTACTTTTTAACATATTTTTTACTATTTTTATTTTTTCTTCTTTTTTCCCTTTTGAGAGCCCCTGTGAAATACCTCTTTCCTCTGCATAATCCAGTTTCATTTGCATATCTATTTTTGACTGTATATAATTATCATATTCTTCTCTTGCTTGTTCATCTTGGCTTAAATATTCTAATTGTTCATACGCTCTTTGTATTGCTTTTGCCCCTTTACTTAATGCCATTTTTACCATCTCCTCATTCTTTGAAAATAACCATGCCCATAAATCTAAATCTTTTGGTTTTTCTTTATGGTCTAGTTTTAAATATTTTTTTAATTCTAATGAAAATATCCTTAATTTAT
>CANQOW010000012.1 GCA_947625545.1 uncultured Clostridia bacterium | reverse complement strand
ATTAAATTTAAAGTTGAAATGCTTTCTAAAAATATTGATGTACAATATGCAGATATTTTTAAATTTCCTACTGTTAAAGGATTATCTGAATCTAATTCAGCAACCATTGCAGAAGTAGTAGATAATTATGATTATACAAAAATAAATGAGGTATTAGAAAAAAATAATATAACAAATTATAAAAATATAATATCTAATAAAAATAATAATATTCTTTTATTAGGCTCTAATGGTTTTGTTGGTATGCATATTTTATACAATTTTATTAAACACGATAATGGAATTATTTATTGTATAGTTAGAGATAAAAATAAAATATCTGCTAGAAATAGATTTTTAGATGCTTTACATTTCTATTTTAATACAGAATTAGACGAATTTATTGATAGTAGAATTATTATTTTAAAAGGTGATATAACAAAAGAAAATTTTGGTTTAAATATTAATTTATATGAAGATATTGTAAACAATATTTCTGTTGTTATTAATTCTAGTGCTAATGTAAGACACTATGGAAACTTTGAAAATTTTGAAAATATTAATATTGGTTTAACTAAAAAAGCCATAGAATTTTGTGAAAAATATAATAAGAGATTAATTCAAATATCTACTACAAGTATTTGTGGTAACATTGAAAAAGATAAAAACATATCATTTTCTGAAAATAATTTATACATAGGTCAAAAATTAGATAATGTTTATATAAAAAGTAAATTTGAAGCAGAAAGAATTATTTTAGAACATATTTCTAATGGTTTAAATGCACAAATTTTAAGACTTGGTAATATAACTAATAGATTTAGTGATGGAAAATTTCAAATTAATGTTGAAGAAAATGCATTTGTAGGTATGTTACAGTCTTTAATAAAATTAGGTGTTATACCTGAATATTTATTAAATACAAAATTAGAATTTACACCTGTTGATTTATGCGGGTTTGCTATTATTTTATTAATGCAAAATTATGTACCTAATTTTAGTGTTTTCCATTTATATAATTCTAATTCTATAAGTATGAAAGACTTTATAGAATTGTTAAAAAATAATAATATTAATTTAAAAATACTTAGTGAAACAGATTTTGAAAATAAGGTAAAAGAAATTTTAATGGATGATAATAAAAAAGATATATTATCTGGTATTATTAATGAATTAAGTTCTAATAATAAACTAGAATTTAATTCTAATATAGAAATTTTATCAGAATTTTCGAGAAAATTCTTAAATACTATTGACTTTAATTGGTTAAAAATAGATAATGTATATGTAAAAAAATATATAGATTATTTTAAAAATATTAATTTTATTTAAAAAGCAATGTATTTTGCTTTGATGGAGGTTTTTATGGAATATTTATCTTCGTTAATATTAATGATAATATCCGAAATATTAATTTTAGGTTTAGCATTCTTTTTAAGAAAAGAGAAAAAAAGTCAATTAAAAACTGCATTTAATTTTGTTTTAATTTGTATGTTTTTATGGACTTTATGCTCTATATTACAAATTTTATTTCAAAATACTAATATCGACCCTTTCTTTTGGGAAAAAATAGCAAGTTTTGGAGTGTGTCTTTCTCCTATTGCTTTATGCACATTAAGTTTAGTATTTGCTAAAACTAAAATAAACCTAAAATTTTATCATTTTTTTACATTAATTATACCAATTACCACTATACTTTTAACGCTTACTAATGAATATCATCATCTAGTTTTTGAACATTATTCAATTAATGTTAATGAAGTTATATATGGTAAATACTTTACAATACATACTATATATACTTTTATTTTATATGCTATAGGATTATTTTATTTTTTTAAATATTCCATTAGAAATTCTGGTTTCTTTTCTAGACAAAGTTTATTCATTGTATTGGGAACATTTATTCCAATATTACTAAATTTGTTAGGTACCTTAGGAATTATAGAAATTACAATGTATATGACACCAATATCATTTTCATTTTTAATTTTCTTTTATGCAATTGCTATATTTAAATTTAAATTTATCAGTATAGCACCAATAGCAATGCAAAATATTGTTGATAGGATGTCTGATAGTTTTGTAGTTTTAAATGAAAATAATATTGTAACAGACTTTAATAAAACTTTTTTAGATACATTTCATTTATCTCAAAATAAAGTTAGAAATGCTAATTTTATTGATTTATTAAAAGTTATCAAAATTGAAAATGAAACTAGAAATATAGAAGATGCTATAAAAAAAGTTAAATCTACAACAGAAACTTTGTATTTTGATAAAGAATTTAAAATTGGTGAACAATTCTTTAATATTGAAATAAGCAATATTTCTTCAAAGGGGAATTTTTTAGGTACACTTATATTATTTAAAAATGTAACTCAACATATACTAGATATTCAAACTATTGAATCTAACCAAGAAATGCTTATGGAAAAAGAACGTTTGGCCACACTTGGTCAAATGATTGGTGGTATTGCTCATAACTTAAAAACCCCTATAATGTCAGTTGCTGGTGCAGCAGAAGGGTTACATGATTTAGTAAATGAATATCGTAATTCAATAGGAGACCCAGAAGTTACTCTCGAAGACCATAAAGATATTGCAAATGATATGGAAACTTGGATAGAAAAAATAAGATCTCATATGTCTTATATGTCTGATGTTATTACCGCTGTTAAAGGACAAGCCGTTACTCTATCTTCTGAACAGTCTGTTAATTTTACTATTGACGAATTAATTAAGCGTATAAATATTTTAATGAAACATGAGTTGAATAATAATCTAATTACTTTAAATGTAAATTCTAACGTAGACTCAAATTTAGAATTAAATGGTAATGTTAATAGTTTAGTACAAGTTATTAACAATTTAATTTCAAATTCTATTCAAGCATATAATGGGCAAACTAATAAATATATTGATTTTAATATTGACTCTACTCCAACTAGCATAATTTTTACTATTCAAGATTATGGTTCAGGTATGAGTAATGAAGTTCAAAATAAATTATTTAAAGAAATGATTACAACAAAAGGTAAAAATGGTACTGGTCTTGGTTTATTTATGTCTTATTCTAATATAAAGGCTCACTTTAATGGAAATATGACTTTTGAATCTGAAGAAGGTAAAGGTACTACTTTTAAAATTATATTACCTTTAAAATAAAATATTAAAACTTAATTATAAAAATCAGACTGTTTACAAAGTAAAATTTGTAAACAGTCTAATTTATTTAAATTTAATTTATATACTAATTATTTATTAAATTTACTATTTAAGAAATTTCTTATGGAGTCTACTGAACTTTTTCTAACTTTTCCTTCTTCATATGCTAAAAATATATCTTCTGGACTCATCCATATTACATCTGCAACTTCCTCTTCTTGTAATATCATATCTTCTTTTTTATAATCCGCTTCAAGATAATATACATCAAACATAGCAAGTCTATCAGTTACTCTTTTTTCTACAAAAACAATATCATCTTTATTAATAGATAACCCTTGTTCTTCAAACATTTCTCTTACAATTGTATCTCTACTATCTTCATTATGTAATACATGTCCGCTTGGTAAAGATAAAATATTTCCTTTAGATTTAGATGTTAATTGCATCATTATTTTATTTTCACTATTTTTTACTAATAATGCTGAAACTAAAACATGTTGCCCTTTGGGTAAATCCCATTCTTTGCTTCTTGGTATTACTATGCCTGTATTGTTTTTATTATCATCATATACATCAATATATTCTTCCATAATTTCTCCTTCCTAATTATAGATATTATATTACAATAAATATACTATTTCAATAAATTTATAAAATTATAATATTTACAACAAAAAAATTATTATTAGCATTAAGTTTTATTTGACATTTTATGTTAAATACATTATAATTATTTATACTAATAAGCGAGGTTATTTATGAAAAGATTTGGAATCATTATACCTATGCACAATGCTGAGGAATTTATTGAAAATGCTTTAAATAGTGTAAAAATTCAAAATTACAAATTAGAATTATTTAATTCGGCTAGCGATAATAAAATTACTATATGTGGATATTCTACACATAAATATAATGTAAGACCGGGTAAAAGTATTGGAACTACCCCAACAATTAATAAGTTAAAATCTATGATAGAATTACATAAAAAATGCCGTCAGTTAGTTGAAGAAGGTAAAATAGATTCAAAATATGAAAAAGATATAGAAACAAGAGTTAGAAACAGCCCTTTATTAGCCGGTTGGATGCTAGGTATGGCTTTATATACTAAATTATTAGGAGATATTCCTTCAAAAATTGAAAATAATTTTCATAAAGATAATACAGATAAAGAAAGATGATAAAACTCTCACCTTAATAACAGATTAATAAAGCTGATTTTATTTAATAAATAATTATAAAACATAAGAAATTATTTATAAAGAATTAATATTAGTAAAAGGGTGACTAAAATCAAATTATTCACCCTAAAATTGAACTCCTTTATATTATATTTTATATATCTTTTTCTTGTTCTTGAACTTTTGATATATCCCTATACTTAATATTTTCCATATTAAATTCATTCAATGCTAAATCTACTTGTAAAGCGTTTTTTAGCTCTCTTGGTACTAAATTTATATTATATATTTCAGTTAGTGGAATCAGTGTTGGAATGTATTGTCCTCCTTTTTTGATATGTTCGGGATTCGTAAATTCAAGACCAGTACCAGTTCCAAATTTTCCATCAATATATTTACAAATAAAATAGTTGTGTATATTTGTTTCGTTTTCTTGAGTATACAATAATCTAATTACTTCCGCTTGTATTCCTAACTCTTCTTTCATTTCACGAACTACTGTTTCTTTAACGTTTTCTCCTTCTTCTACGCCACCTCCTGGAATTACAAAAAAATCATCAATTATTTCTGGATTAGTTTTACTTGGTTTTAATCTATGAACTAAGGCTAAACATTCTTTTCCACTTTCATTCTGTATAACTAATAAACCTCTAGAAGTTATTCTTTTATTACTTTCCATATCTTTATTCTCCTTCACATTAATTGGCTTTGATATCATATCAACAATAGTATTTGCATAATTAAATATTTGTGTATGGTTTTTATCTCTAATAAATTGCTCTGTATCAAACTCTGGCAAATTATATAATAAGGCAAATTTTTTATATACATCATGATAATCTAAACAATCTATTCCATTCTGTATTAAAATATTTCTCATAATATGCGAAAGATTTTTAAAAATAAAATCATAATTTTTTTCATGTTCTTCATATAAACTTCTTCTTAAAGAATGTAATTCACTTGGCATACATTCTCTATATGATAATTTTATATCATCAAATGTATATTTTATCAAATTTAAATTATTATCATATATTAATGGTTGAAAATCACCTTGTTCCATTTTATATATTGCATACTTCGTTTTTGTATCCAATTCATCATCTTGCAGTTCTCTATTACTAAATACAGTTGTACCTATCTTTATAGGAATTCGTTTTACAATATCATTTAAAATTTTTCTAGTATCTTTATCATAAGGTTCTATGACAATAATTGCATCTATATCACTATACCCATCATATACACATTCTCTCGCACAACTTCCTGTTAATGTTAATAATTTTACTTTATCTCCAAGCCTAGCTATAATTTCTTCTCTAAATATTTTTATAGCTTCTCGATATTTATCCGGAATATTCTTTCGATTTTCATCATATAATTCACCAGTGTATTTCGTTTTATCAGAAACTATTGTGTCTAATTTACTATATAATTCATAATTCGTACCATTATTATCAATTACAAAATCTGCAATTTCTATAATCTTATCTGCACCCATATTTTGCTTCTCAATATCTTTTTCCTGTACTTGTTTCATTGATTTGTCTATATCTATTCCTTCACTTAATGCATTTCTTATAACTCTATTTTTTAAACTAGTATCTATATATATAATCGAGAACTGTTCTCCTAATTGCTCTTTTAATGCCTTTGATAATTCAAAATCATGAAGACTTTCTAATGAAATTGAATCTTTATAATATTGCTTTTGAAATAACATAGCAATTTGATTTACTTCTAAAAGTGATACTAGATAACTATCATTTCTATAAAACATCAAAGGGTCATCTACATTATATCTTTGAGCCATTTGCTCAAGAAAATATCTAAACTTTAAATTCCATATATTATGCTTTTGACTTAGATACTTTCCAGTACCACTTTTTCCACATTCACTTAATCCACCTAATGCATAAATTTTTTTATCTTCACTTGGAAAAATTGTAATTTTTTTTAGTTCATTAAAAATAATGTCCTTCAATTTTTGATGAACCTCTTCAATCGAACCAGTTGCATCAAACTCTTCATATTCACCATTTTCAACTTGTTCTTGAATAATTTCATTTTGATATTCTTGATATACACTATATGTTTGAGCTCTGTCCAATATTAATCCTGTAAATTTTCTCTGTCTTGTTAATTCTTTTCTTAACTTAATACTTTTAGCAATATTAAAAAACAAATCTTTGTCTTCAATAGAGTCTATACAGAATTTTAATTTTGCTTGCTTTACCATCTCTATTGCTTCAGCTTTACTCTTTCCTTTATACATAAGAGTTGCAGTCACTCTAGCATCAAAATTTTTTATTCCCTTATCTACTATAACTATTGGCTTTGGAGATTGCATTATGTATAAATTGCGATTTTTTAAACTTTCATAAATAATATCTACGAATTGCTGAGCAGAACTTTCAAAAAACCACCATTCAAAATTATCTTTGGGTAGTTTTGAAAAAGGATAATATTTATCAAGTCCACCAACTTTTTCAAGAATATCTGGATTATCTTTTTCTAACAAATCTAACTGTGTTGTTTTTCCACTTCCATCAACACCATTAAAACTAATAACAATTTTCATTAAATATTATTTTCTCCTTTCCAAATTATATAATCATTTAATATCAAATAATCCATAGGCGTATTGCAAAACATAACAATTGCATCTTTTGGTGTTTCTACTATTGGCTCACCACCACGATTAAATGAAGTATTTAACAATACTGGAACATTTGTAATATTATTAAACTCAACTAATAAATTATAAAATTTATCATTATCTGTTTTATTAATTGTTTGAACTCTACCTGTATTATCTATATGAAGAGTAGCTGGAATTTTATTTGCTTTTTCTTTTTTTACTTTTCCAATATTTAACATATAAGGTGATGGAATATTAAGTTCAAAATAATCATTTACTCTTTCTTCTAAAATTGCTGGTGCAAAAGGTCTAAACATTTCTCTATTTTTTATCTTTTCATTTATTTTATCTTTCATTTCCTTTGGATATGGAGCACATAGAATACTTCTATGTCCTAAAGCTCTTGGACCAATTTCTGAACCACCTTGAAACCAACCTATAATATTTCCTTCTGATAAAATTTTTGCCGTTTCCATTTCTATATTTTTGCTTTTTTTATATTTAAAATCAAAACTTTTAACTTCATAAGGCAATATATATTTATTTTGTCTTTTTTCTAGCACATCTAAAATTTCATCTTCAGTATATTCTCTACCAAAATATGCATTTTTTAGCTGAAATCTATTAGAATAATTATATTCATTATAATATCCGTAAAGTGCATTACCAATAGATTGTCCTGTATCATCGCAAAATGGAGGGACGAATATTTTTTCTATTTTAGTTTCTTGAATAATCTTATTGTTAATTACTCCATTTAGAAAAACTCCCCCTGCTAAACATAAATTTTTAATTTTATATTTGTTATATAATTTCTTCACTAATTCAATAATTATTCTTTCTGTACGATTTTGTACAAAATATGCAGCATCTTTATTTTCAAATCCTAAACCTATCTTTCCAAATTCAATATTATTTTCTTTACAGAAATTATAAGAACCATGATAGTATTTTCCTTCACATTTACTACTTATTTCACATTCATCATTTATTTCATATAATTCAATATTAGGATATTTCTCTTTTCCATATGGAGCCAGTCCCATTGTTTTACCAGCTTCTTGTGCACTCCAACCACAATAATTAGTAAATGTTTCGTATGTTCTTCCAATTCCTTTATACTTTGAACGCTGTGAATTATTACCACCAATTTTTGTTATTGTTTTATTTTTTGCTATATAATAGCTCTCAGTTGTATTCAAATTTCCCTGACCATCAACAACAATTATCATTGCTTCTTCAAATGGGGACATAAAATATGTGCTATATGCGTGAGATAAATGGTGATCTACTGATATAAATTTTTTACTATCTAATCCTAATATATCAAAATCTCCCATATATCCATTTGGTAAGTATTCTCCATAATTACTCGATACAAATAAATCAACATCTTTAGCTTCTATTCCTAATTCTTTTAAGCAATATATAAAAGAGTACATATATCCTTCTGAATACTTTTTTCTGTTTAATCTTTCTTCAGGAATTGATATGATATCATTTCCTTTTATAATTGTACAACTTCCATTATGTCCAACATTAAACCCCACAATAGTTTTCTTTGAATCTAAATTTGTTTTCATTATTTCTCCTTTAATAAATACTATTTAAAAATTTTTTTAAATCATCTGTACTTTTTATATTATCTTTTTCATAAAATATAATTAAATAGGCAAGAGATAATATTTTATCTTTCTGTTCCATATTATTTAGGTTGAATACTGCTAAAATTTTCATAGATAAATAATTTTTAAATTCTTCATACCAATTTTCATAGTTTGTCTTTTTAATAATAGGTTCTATTATTAAATCTATATACATATTTATGGCGTCTTTTCTAATTTGTCTTATATTAAACCTCAAACAATTATCGGATAAAGATACATCATTCTTTTTTTTGCAGATTTCATCATGCTTTTCAAAGGCCTTTTTATTATATTTTAATGATAAATATTCTCCTTGTGCAATATAATACCAAATAAAAGTAGCAAATTCAGCCATTAATGGTGTATCTCCACCACATAAATAATCAAGTATCATTCCGTCTTCACAAATATTCAAATCGTTTGGATCACATTGACTAATAACCGTATATGTCTGTTTTCGTAAAGTATAAAATTTTTTTACATCTTCAATTATCTTTTGTACTTTTTGCAAGTTAATTGTTTCATTCTTAAACTTAATAGGTTTTAATGCATTTAAAGAATTATAGAAATCTTCATTGTAATATTTTTCCAATCTACTCTTAACTCTATCTTTAAAAAAAATATCTATATTCTTTGTATATTTATACTTTAATGTTTTTTCAAATATGTCTTTATAATTCTCTAATATTAGAATAAAATCTTTTGTTATTGTATTATTTTTAGCAAAATAATCTACCAATAGTCCATGATTGTCATAAATGTTTTTATTGTATTCATATATAAGTATTCCGCTATTGTCTTCTGCATTATTATATATAAGCTTTGGAACATTATAATATTGCTTTATTTTTTTATATCCATTTAGTTCTTTTTTGTACTCATAATATGAATTAATTTTATAGAAAAATGGGTAATCTCCTATATAAAATGAACCATTAATATTATTCTTATTAATGTTTTGATTATATATATTAATAATATTGTTATTATTTATCATCTCAATAAACTTCTTCCTCCATCTATAGTAAATATATTTCCAGTAGTATAATCACTAAAATTCTCCAGCACGTTAATCACGAAACTTGAAATTTCTTTTGGCTCTGCAATCCATTTCATTGGTATTTTTTCTAGTGTTTCATCTCTTTTTTCTTTTATATTTATCCATTCTTTGTTCATATCCGTATTGCATGCTCCATAAGAAATCCCTAATACATTAATATTTGAATCAACAAGTTCTAACGCCATCTCTTTTGTTAACATTTCAATACCAGCCTTTGAGGCATCATAAGCATACTTATTTTTTCTGATAATTTCACTATGTACAGATAACATATTGATAATCTTACCATTCTTCCCAATTAGTTCTCCAATTATCTTTGAGCAAATAAAAGTTCCTATTAAATTTGTATCTATAACATTTTTAAAGTCGTCTACACTTGTTTCAAAAAATGATGATGAAGTCTGTTTCGCTGCATTATTTATTAAAATGTCAATTTTTCCTTCTTTACCTAAAATAATTTTTTTAGCTATTGATATATCAACAACATTTGATATGTCACCTTGTATATAAGTAAAATTTTTAAATTCTTCTTCTATTTTTTTTCCATTTTTTTCATCAATATCAATACCATACACTCTAGCATTTTTTGTTATGAATTCTTCAACACATGCTCTTCCAATTCCATTACTTGCACCTGTAACTACTATAATTTTATTTTTTAAATTCATAATATACCTCTTATATTAAACCATTAGATTTCCATGTTTTTTTACATTCTTCATATTCTTTATCAATTACTTTTATATTCATAAAATCATTCCTTTTAGATGCTCTGATTTAGCTTCCTCTATTAAGTTAAATTTTTTATCTTTATATTCCAAAATACTATATGCTGTATTTTCTTGTTGTTTTAATTTATTACATTCTTCAATATTTATTTTTTTAACAAAACATAAAAAACTACTAATAGCAATTCCATGGGATATAATAGCAATTTTTTTCCCTAAATTGTCATTAGTAATTTTTAAAATACTATCTTTTATTCTTTTTTGTAATTCAATAAAATCCTCTTGATTTGGTATTCCTACAGGGTAATGGTGGACTTCTTTCCATTGTTTTTCTACTGTTGGATATTTTTGATTAATATCTATCCAACACATTCCATCACAAACTCCGTAATCAATCTCATGTAAATCATTTACAATATTCAATGAATTTATATCATTCTCTTCCATAACAATTCTTGCAGTATCTATAGCTCTTGACAAAGGACTAGAATATATCTCCGTTATTCTAAATTCTTTTAACCTACTTGCTAATAACTTTGCTTGCTTTCGTCCTTTTTCTGTTAATTTAAAATCTGTTATACCTGAAAGTTTATTTTCTATATTACCTTGACATTCTGCATGTCTTATTAAATAAATTGTTGTTACCATAAAAACTCCTGTTTGAATTTGTATACATAATATCATATTTTATGTAATTTGTCAATATTTACTACGATATTTATAGGTATAACCGAATTATATGTATTTATAAATTTGTTTTGGATATATAATTTTTCTATTATTCTTAAATTCATCAACATCAATCCAATAAGCATCAACTTCACAATTATCATCTACTATATGGTATTTTTCCTTTATGTCCTTTTCTTGTATTTTTATGTTATAAAACAAAATTAGTTCATGAGCCTTTTTTCCTTGATATGTAAATATATTTTCCGCTATGCCGCAAAAGTCTTCAACAATAATATCAATACCTAATTCTTCTTTATATTCCCTTTTTAATGCTTCTTGACTTGTTTCTAAAAATTCTATACCTCCTCCTAAGCATCTATAAAATGTTTGTTCTTTTACTTTATCATATCCTTCACTAACTAATATTTTTTTATTATCCATTGCAATTCCTAATACAACAGGTCTAATTTCTTTAAATTTATCCATGACGTCACCCCTTATAAATTTATTTGCAATATTTTATCATAAAATCTATAATCTTTACAATTTTATTTCAAATTGTATCAAAAACACTATTTTCGTTAACGCACAATTTATTTATATACAAAATACTGCATATAATGGCACAGACCTTATATTATTTTCAAATCCAAAATTTTTTTCTAAAATCCTAATTGCATATTTTGGATTATATGTTTTAATATACATATCTAAACTTCTTGATTTAATATGCGTACTTGTTTTAACTTCTATTGGTATAATCTCAGTTTCTTTTTGAATTACAAAATCTAATTCTGCTTTTCCTTCTGACTCCCAGTAATATAATTCATATCCATTTATTTTCAATTCATTAGCCACATAATTTTCTGTAAGAGGACCCATTGAAATCATTGTTGGTTGACTACTTAAATCTATTTGATATAGTGGGTATTTGGCTTTATTAACAAATAATCCAACATCACTCATATATAACTTAAATGCAGAAAGTTCTTTATGCATTTCTAATGGCATTTCCGGTTTAACTTTATATACTTGATTTACTATACCACTATTTTTTAACCACATAATGGCAGGTCCAAATATACTTGAAGTTCCACCTTTTGAAATTACTTTATATTGAAATTTTTGATTATCCTTCGCTAATTGCATTGGAATTGAATCAAATGCTGAAATTATTTTGTTTGATTCAGAATTATCTGCATATTTTGTCATATCTCTAACATAAGAATCTAAAATCATTGCTTGAATATCTATTGTAGCAATAATTTTTTGTTCTTCTAAATATGTTTTAACAACCTCTGGCATTCCTCCAACTATTAAATATGTTCTATATAATCTTAAACAAAGTTCATGTATATTATTATCCATTTTTTCATTACTCTCATAATGATTTTGTATTACTGAAATTAAATCTTCTCTACCTATTGCACACAAAAATTCTTTAAATGATAATGGATACATATTTATTAATTGAACTTTTCCTACTGGAAATGAATAATTCTTTCTATTTATTGCTATTCCTAATAATGACCCAGCAGCAATTATATGATATTCTGGTGCATCTTCAAAGAAATATTTAAGTGATGTTAATGCTCTTTCATTTGCTTGAATTTCATCAAAAATTATTAACGTTTTTTCCGGAGTTATTTTTTCTCCATAAAATAATTCTAATTTATTTATTATATATTTTGCATCTATACTTTCATCTATTTGATTACTTAATTCTTTATTTGTTTCAAAATTTACATATATAGTATTTTCATAAAATTTTTTTCCAAATTCTTTTATTATATATGTTTTTCCAACTTGTCTTGCACCATGTATAATTAATGGTTTTCTATTTTTAGAATTTTTCCATTTTATCAAATCATTTATTATTTCTCTTTTCAAAATACTACCTCCCTTTTTTATTATTATACCTTATAAGTTATAAAAAATCAATTATTTTTAGTAGTTTTTTGAACTTATGTATCAAAACAAGAAATTTTTATTAGAACATTCCACCTTTAGTAACTTTTATACCAAAAAATGATGGACTTGTAAATACTGAATATAGATAAAGGATAACCATTATACAAACTATTGATCCTACAATAATTGCAATTATTGATAAGGTTTTTATAAATTTATTTAATCCATCTGAAAATTTTTTAATGCCCTTAAAGTCTTCTTCATTAAATGGTTTAACTTTATTAACATTATTTTTTAAATCATATTCATATTGCCATTTTTCTAATTCTTCCCAATCCTCTTTTTTACTCATTTGTGTTCCCCCATTTTTTTATCTATTTATACATTTATTAATTCTATTTATTATTTCATCTTTTCCTAAAACTTGCATAATTTCATATAAATCTGGAGTATTTTTTCTACCAGTTAAAGCCACTCTTATTACTGTGCTAACATCTCCAACATGACCTTTATAACTTTCAGGATTTAATTTATATTCTTTAACTTCTTTTGCATAACCCAAAACTCCTGATAATTCTTTTATTTTATCAAACCACTCTTGCTTATTATCATTTTCGTTATAATATTTTTCTATATATAAAGTTAATATTTTTGATATTTCTTCTTTATCTGTTATTTTATCAAATTCATAAATTTCATTTTTTTCAAATTTATCTTTAAACATATAATAAATATTATTCTTAACATCTGACCATTTTGAAATATCTTTTCTAGGTTTTACTCCTCCTCTTTCAATTCCAAATACTTTTAGTGCATATTCTTTATCTTCAAGCATTTCCGTAAGTTCTTCGTCATATCTTTGTGCCCATAAAAATACTTCGTCATATATTTTTTCTTTTGAATATTTAGATATAACATTTTTTGAAACATCTAATAGTTTTACTAAATCAAATATTGCACCACTTACACTCATTTTATTTAATTCAAAATTAAATTCTGATATATTTTTATCTGGATTTGCTTTTCTCCAATTTTCAAAATTAGAGTTTGCTATGTTTAATAAATATTCTGTTACTGCTTGTGATGGTATTCCTTCTTTGTGATAATAACTTACTGCTGCTTCTGGATCTTTTCTTTTACTTATTTTGCGTTTTTTACCATCTTCTTCTTTCATTATTGGTGCAGTATGTGCATATTTTGGAATTTTAAATCCTAGTGTTTTAAATAAATCTATATGAAGTGGTACTGAAGACACCCATTCATCTGAACGAATTACGTGTGTTACTCTCATTAAATGGTCGTCTATTGCATGTGCAAAATGATATGTTGGTAATCCATCTGCTTTTATTATTATTATATCTTGGTCATTTTCAGGAAAATCTATATTTCCTTTTATTACATCATAATGTTTTATTTTCTTTTCTTCATTTCCCATTGATTTGAATCTTATTATATATTTTTCTCCATTTTTTATTTTTTCTATTACATCATCTAATGGGTAATTTCTATATTTTGCCCATACTCCATAATATCCTGTTCTAATTTTTGCTTTTTCTTGTTTTTCTCTCATTTCTTCTAATTCTTCTGGTGTGCAGAAACATGGATATGCTCTTCCTTGTTCTATTAAGTATTTTGCATAAGATTGATATATTTCTTTTCTTAAACTTTGTTTATATGGACCATAATTTCCTATTTCTTCTGTTTCATTTATCATTCCCTCGTCGAATTTTATATCAAAATCTTTTACGGATTCAACTATTTCTCTTACTCCATTTTCTATTTGTCTTTTTTGGTCTGTATCTTCTATTCTTAATAAAAATACTCCTCCTGTTTGTTCTGCTAATTTTCTTCCTATTATGCTTTGATATAACCCTCCAATGTGCATATATCCCGTAGGACTTGGTGCATATCTTGTTACCATTGCTCCTTCTTTTAGGTTTCTTTCTGGATATTTTTCTTCATAATATGATATTGGTTTTGCATCTGGAAATATTAAGTTTGCTAAATATTTATAATCCATTTTTTATTTTCTCCTTTTATTCATTTTTCGTTCTTTAATATACCATTTTTTTACTTAATTGTCAATTAAATATAAAGATTAATTTGTCTATTTATATCTATCTTAAAAATTTCCATAATTCTTACATTAATTGTTTAAATTTAATTATTATATTCCATTTTTTTAACTTTTTTCAACAAATTTTGTAAATAATCTTGATTTTATTATAATTTACTAATATAATAATAATGAATTTTTTTAAATTTATTGGAGGTTTTATGAGAAAAGGTACTTATGACGCGAATTCTAATGGCTATAAAATCATTGTTGTAGATGATGAACCCGGCATTGTTGATTCATTATCAATTTTCTTGAAACGTTCTGGATACAATTTTACTGGTGTAACAGACCCTGTTGAAGCAATTGAACTTGTAAAAAAAGAACATTTTGATTTAATGCTTTTAGATTTTATTATGACTCCTCTTCATGGAGACCAAGTTGTTGAAGAAATTAGAAAATTTAACAGAGAATTATATATTTTATTATTAACAGGTCATAAAGATTTAGCACCACCACTTGAAACTATTAGAAGATTAGATATTCAAGGTTATTGTGAAAAGAGCGATAAATTTGATCAATTACTTTTATTAGTTGAATCAGGTATAAAAGCTATTTCTCAAATGAATTTAATAAAAGAAATTAATGAAGAATTAAAAGATGCTAATCAAAGACTTGAAAAAGCATATATGGAAAGTATAGAAACTTTACGTTATACAGTTGAAGCAAAAGATCCATATACTCGTGGACATTCTGATAGGGTTTCTGAATATTCTGTTTTAATTGGTAAATATTTAGGTTTACCTGAGGAAGATTTGAAGATATTAAGAATTGGTGGTTTATTCCACGATATAGGAAAAATTGGTGTTCCAGATAGTATTTTATTAAAAACTGAAAAACTTACTGATGATGAATACTCAGAAATAAAAAATCACCCTTCTATTGGGGCTCATATTTTATCTAACGCATCAATTTTTAAGGATATTATTCCTATTGTAAAGCATCACCATGAAAAATATGACGGAAATGGTTATCCTTCAAAATTAAAAGGTGAAGATATTCCACTTTTTGCAAGAATTGCTGCTATTGCAGATACTTTTGATGCTATGACTTCAAAAAGAACTTATAGAGATTCTTTAGGTTTAGATATTGTTAAGGCAGAAATTGAAAGATGCAAGGGTACACAGTTTGACCCAAAACTTGCAGATATATTTTTAGATATTTTGAATAATCATTATACAGATATAGTTGAAATTCAAAGTAAGTATTTGTAAATTATATAAATACTATTCACTAAAAGGGGGTGAATTTATGGACGAAGAAAATTTACCAAAAAATGAGGAGCCTAAAACTACATCAACTGCAAATGCTGAAATAGTTGACGAACAAAAAGGTTTAAGTATTACTTCTTTAATTTTAGGTATAGTTTCTATAGTAACTCTTTGCTTTATACCTTATATTTCTATTCTTTGTGCAATAGCAGCAATTGTTCTTGGTGCTATTGGTAGAAAAAAAGGTGGAAGTGGTATGGGTACAGCTGGTTTAATAATTGGTATTATTACACTTGTTTTAGCAGTAATTGTAATAATATTAGGAGTAATTGGAATAGGAATACTTTCTTCTATGGACCTAAATACTTTAAACAGTTTATAATTTTTAAATAACCTCTATTATGAGGTTATTTTTTTTATATAACATTGTATTATTATATTGTTTTTTGTCGAATTATATTATATAATTCAATTAATTTTAAAAAGGGAGGTTTTTTATATGAATACTGCAGAAATTAGACATCTAGCAAAAGAATCTATAAAGGGCAAACATTTTAAGGCTTGTGTTATAATACTAATTTATCTTTTACTTACAATGTTAATTGCCATGGTTCCTATTGTTGGTTCAATAGGTTCTATTGTTCTTTCTATTCCATTTTCTTATGGTCTAGTTTATACAATGATTAAATTAAAAAGAAATGAAAACGTAGGATATTTTGATTTTGTATCTACTGCCTTTTCAAATTTCGGTAATGCTTGGAAGGTTGCTTTTAGTATGTTAGGAAAATTATGGCCATATTTACTAGCTTATGTTTTACTTGTATTAGTTTTAACATTTAGTATAGCATTTTTTGGTACTGGAATTGCTATATCTCAACCTACTGCTAATGAATTATTAAACTCAAATGGTTTTACATCTACGCCATTTCTTATAGCATTATTTATAACTATTATTATTTTTAGTATTGCTTGCATTGTTATTTATGTATTATTTATACTTAAATCATTATATTATTCTTTATCTTACTATGTTCTTTATGATAATTCTTCATTAACAGGTAAAGAAATTGTTGAACAAAGCCATACTTTAATGAAAGGTAATCGTTGGAATTTCGTTAAAATGCAAATTCCATATTATTTAGCATATATTGGAATTGTATTATTAGTTTCAATTCTAGCAGGTATTATTAGTATAGCATCAGAAACTACTCTATTAATGGTACTTTTATATGTATTTATATATTGTGCTATATTATACATTTTACCTTTAATTCAATTTGCAATTATTGAATTTTATGAGAAAGTAAAATAAGAAAAAATTAAACTGTGCAATTTTTATTTTTAAATTTTGCACAGTTTTTATATTAATTTCAAAAATTTCTTAATATTCCCCAAATTGCAAAAGAAACAAAAATCATTACAATAGAAAAATATACTTTATTATAATTATTTTTTCCTTCTTTTCTTATTTTATATAAATTATAAAACATATAAATAACAAATATATATGCAATAGCAATAATAAAAAAATTCATAATTACTCTCCAAAAATTATATCTACATAAGATTTTAAATTTTTATTTTTTACTATATTATAAGTAATAATTATTATATCTTGTAAAGCCAAATACGTAAAAATTGGCAATAAAATTAAAGTAAAAAATGAATTATATTTTATTGCAGATAAAATATCAAAATTTAAAATGGCTTTCATTGCTCTTGTAAAACCACAAGTAGGACAATAAATTCCTGTCCTACTATAAATATAACATCCTATATTAAAAATATTTGTATATTTTAAAATTATTAATGATAGAATAACTATTATATATAATATTATTCTTAAAAAAACTCCAATTTTTATTTTTTTCATTTATCTAAAACCTTTTTTATAATATTTTTATTCTATTTCTAAATATTCATTATATGTGCATTCTCTATCTATTAATTTATCTTTTCTAATATCTATTATTCTATTTGCAACTGTTTGTGTTAATTGGTGATCATGTGATGTAAATAAAATATTTCCTTTAAATTTTATCATTCCTTCATTTACGGAAGTTATGCTTTCCATATCTAAATGGTTAGTTGGCTCATCTAAAATTATAAAATTTGCACCTGAAAGCATCATTTTAGATAATACACATCTTACCTTTTCCCCTCCTGATAATACATTTACTTTTTTTAATGCTTCTTCTCCTGAAAATAACATTCTTCCTAAGAAGCCTCTAACATAAGTTTCATCTGGATCTTTTGAATATTGTCTTAACCATTCTACTAAATTACAGTCTGAATTAAATAAGTAATTATTATCTTTTGGAAAATATGAAGATGTTATTGTTGTTCCCCATATTAATTCTCCTTCATCAGGTTCCATTTCTCCTGATATTATTTGAAATAGTATAGTTTTTGCTACTTCATTATCTGCTAAAAATGCAATTTTGTCTCCTGGTTTTACTGTAAATGAAATATTGTTTAATATTTTTTCTCCATCTATTGTTTTAGATATATTTTTTACTGTTAATATTTCTTTTCCCGGTTCTCTATCTGGCTTAAAGTCTATATATGGATATTTTCTGTTTGATGGTTTTATTTCGTCTAATTCTATTTTTTCTAATGATTTTTTTCTTGATGTTGCTTGTTTTGATTTTGATGCATTTGCACTAAATCTTGCAATAAATTCTTGTAATTCTTTTATTTTTTCTTCTTTCTTTTTATTTGCTTCTTTCATTTGCTTTAATGCTAATTGACTAGATTCATACCAAAAGTCATAATTTCCTGGATATACTTTTATTTTTCCAAAGTCAACATCTGCTATATGTGTACATACTTTGTTTAAAAAATATCTGTCGTGTGATACTACTATTACTGTATTTTCAAAGTTTATTAAAAATTCTTGTAACCAATTTATTGTTTTTAAATCTAAATCGTTTGTAGGCTCGTCTAATAATAGTATATCTGGATTTCCAAATAATGCTTGTGCTAAAAGTATTTTTACTTTGTCTTTTGCTTCTAATTCTTTCATGTATTTATCATGCATTTGTGTTTCTATTCCTAAATTGTTTAGCAATATTGCAGCATCTGATTCTGCATTCCATCCGTCTAGTTCTGCAAATCTTTCTTCTAATTTTCCTGCTTTTATTCCATCTTCTTCTGTAAAGTCTGGTTTTGCATATATTGCTTCTTTTTCTTTCATAATGTTATATAATTCTTGGTTTCCCATTATTACTGTGTCTATTACTTTATATTCTTCATAAGCAAAGTGGTCTTGTTTTAATACTGATATTCTTTCTGTTTTTTCTTTTGTTACTTCTCCTTTACTTGGTTCTATTTCTCCTGATAATACTTTTAAAAATGTTGATTTTCCTGCTCCATTTGCTCCTATTATTCCGTAACAGTTTCCTTTTCCAAATTTTATATTTACGTCTTCAAATAAGACTCTTTTTCCAAATCTTACTGTAACTCCTATTGCGTTTAACATCTTTTTCCTCCTTGTTTTTATTTTAACATTATTATATTATAAACTATTTTCCCATTTTTTCCAATAGAATATTAGAAATTTTTATAAACTAAAATTTTCTGGTAATAATTCATTAATTTTATATTCTTTTACATTTTCATTATTATCTAATACATATATTTTAAAATCTTCTGATACAAATTCGCTCATAAATTGTCTACAATAACCACAAGGTGTTGTTGGTTCAAATTTTTCTCCCTTTTTTGATGCTACAACTACTATATATGAAAAATTTTTTTCTCCTTCTGATATTGCTTTTAGAAATGCTACTCTTTCTGCACATATTGACATTATTCCATGGTTTTCTATATTACAACCTGTATATATTTTTCCTTCTTTTGTTACAAGTGTTGCTCCTACACAAAAATTTGAATATGGTGAATATGCTTTTTGCATTGCTTCTTTTGCTTTTTCAAATGCTTTTTCTATTTCCATTTTATCTTAATTCCTTTCTTTTTAATATATTTTTAATATAACATATCGTTTTAATTATTTCAATAATCTTAACATATATTATATCAAGCTAAATTTATTATAATACGAAATAACATTTTTATATTTTTTTCTAAATTAATAGACAAAAATTAAATATTCATATATAATTAAAAAAAATTATAGGAGGTAATTATATGAATTACAAGTTAATTGGTGAAACTGTTCCAGCAGTTGAAGTAAATTTAAACAAAGGAGAATCTATGTATACACAATCTGGTGCTATGTCTTGGAAAACTCCTGGTATAAAAATGGAAACTAATACAAAGGGTGGAATTATGAAGGGTATTGGAAGAATGTTTTCTGGTGATTCTTTCTTTATGAATACATATACAGCAGAACAAGATAATCAAACTATTGCTTTTGCCGCTTCTGTACCGGGTGCAATTCTTCCTTACGATTTAACAGGTACTCCTGGTATTATTGCTCAAAAAGGTGCTTTTTTATGTGCAGAACCTAATGTAGATTTAAAAGTTACTTTAACAAAGAAATTTTCTTCTGGATTATTTGGTGGTGAAGGATTTATTTTACAAGATATTACAGGTTCAGGTAATGTTTTCTTAGAAGTTGACGGTGATAGCGTTGTTAAAGAGCTTGCAGTAGGTGAAACTATTCAAGTTGATACAGGTAATGTTGTTGCTTTTGAAAAAACTGTTCAATATGAAGTTGAAACTGTTAAAGGTTTTGGTAATATTTTCTTTGGTGGTGAAGGTTTATTTTTAACAAAATTAACAGGTCCTGGAAAAGTTGTGTTACAAACTTTAAATTTCCAAGATTTTGCTGGAAGAATTATTGCTTTAGTTCCAAATAAATAATTTTTGTTATTTAAAAAAGTATGGATATTAAATTATATCCATACTTTTTTTATTCAATTATATCTTTTATAACCTCTCCTGCAATTATCAACCCTGCAACAGATGGAACAAAAGAAATACTTCCCGGAGTTACCTTTTTTGAATTTTGTTCTTGCACATCTTCTTGAATATTCATATTTAATTTTATTGGCTCTTCCTTCGAATATACTACTTTTAAATTTTTAATGCCTCTTTCTTTTAATTCTTTTCTCATAACTTTTGCAAGAGGACATACACTAGTTTTATAAATATCTGTTATTTCAAATTTCGTTGGCTCTAATTTATTTCCTGTACCCATACTAGAAATAATAGGTATATTTAATTTATTTGCTCTTACAACAAGTTCAATTTTTGCAGTAACAGTATCTACTGCATCTACAATATATGTAATAGATTTATCTAAAATTCCATTACTTTCAGGCATAAAAAATTCTTGAAAAATCTCTACTTTTGCATTAGGATTTATTTCTAAAATTCTTTCTTTTGCAACCTCAACTTTTGGTTTACCTAAGGTTTTAGTTGTTGCTATTATCTGCCTATTAATATTTGTTAAAGAAACCTCGTCTTTATCAACTAAAATAAAATTTCCAATTCCTGCTCTTGCTAATCCTTCTACAACATATGAGCCTACTCCACCTATACCAAATATTGCAACTTTTGAATTTTCTAACTTTTTTAAATTCTCTGTTCCTATTAATAGTTCTGTTCTTGAAAATTGATTTAACATATTTTCTCCTTGTATAATAAACATAAAGTTTATTATGTATTTTATTTTTTATTATTACAATTTAAAACTTAATTATTTTTTCCCAACTTAAATTTTCTTTTCCAAAATGTCCATAATTAGTAGTTAATTTATATATAGGTTTTTGTAAATCTAAATATTCAATTATTCCTCTTGGTGTTAAATCAAATTTATTATTTATCTTTTTTATTATTTCTTCTTCTGGAATTGTATTTGTTCCATAAGTATTTACATATATTGATACTGGTTTTGCTACACCTATTGCATAAGATAATTGTATTTCACATTTACTTGCGTATTTATTTGCAACAATATTTTTCGCAATATGTCTTGCCATATATGCCGCAGACCTATCTACTTTTGTTGCATCTTTTCCAGAAAATGCTCCACCTCCATGTCTTGCATATCCACCATAAGTATCTACTATTATTTTTCTTCCTGTTAATCCGCTATCTCCTAATGGTCCACCTATTACAAATTTTTCTGTTGGATTTATAAAATATTTTGTTCTATCATCTAATAATATTTTTGGCATTACTACATTTATTACTTTTTCTTTTATATCCTTTTTTAATATTTCTAAATCTATTCCTTCATTATGTTGTGTTGAAACTACTATTGTATCTACTCTTACTGGCTTTTCTTCTTCATATTCAATAGTTACTTGTACCTTTCCATCTGGTCTTAAATAATCTATTATTTTTTGTTTTCTTACTTCTGTTAATCTTTTGGCTAATTTATGTGCTAACATTATTTGTAATGGCATTAATTCTTCTGTTTCATTACAAGCATATCCAAACATTAAGCCTTGGTCTCCTGCTCCTTGAGAATCTATATTTTCTCCTTCTTTAGTTTCAAGCGATTTATCAACCCCAAGTGCTATGTCTTGTGATTGTTTTGATAAACTTATTTCTATTTCACAGGTTCTATAATCTAAATCTGTTTTTTCATTATCATATCCTATTTCTTTTATTGTATCTCTAACTACTTTTTCTATATCAACTTCTGCTGTTGATGTTATTTCTCCTGTAATAAATATTTTATTTTTTCCTGCTACTGTTTCACATGCTACCCTTGCATTTTTATCTTTACTTAAATATGCATCTAAAATACTATCTGAGATATAATCACATAATTTATCTGGGTGTCCTTCCGTAACACTTTCTGACGTAAATAATTTTTTCATAAAAAAACCTTCCTTCTATTCTAAATTTAATTTGAAAAAGAAACAAGTATTGCAAGAAATGCTAAGCAAATTAATTTTAGATTAACCTAATGGTTATCTAAAATTAATTTGTCTTAAGCATGACGAAGCAAGACGACGTTTATTTTTCAAATTATTTTTCCTCCTCCTACTACTATATCATCTAAATAAAATACTGCTGATTGTCCTGGTGTTAATGCTTTTTGTGGCTCTAAGAATTTTACTTTTATTTTGTCTTTTTCTTGTATAATTGTTGCTTTTGCTTCTTTTGCAGAATATCTTGTTTTTACTGTTACTTCCATTTCTTCTCTTATTTCATCAAATAATAATAAGTTTATATCTGTAACTATTATTTCTTTTTTGTATAATTCTTGTTCTTCTCCAACTATTACTTCATTTTTTTCTTTATTAAAACCTAATACAAATAATGGTACTTTATATGATATTCCTAAGCCTTTTCTTTGACCTATTGTGTAGTTATATAGCCCTGTATGTGTTCCTAATACTTGTCCTTTTTTATTTACTATGTTTCCTTTTTTTGCTTTTATATTTGAATTATTTTCTAAGAATTTTTTATAGTTGCCGTCTGGTACAAAACATATATCTTCACTATCTGGTTTGTTTGCAACTTTTAATTCATGTTCTTTTGCTATATTTCTTATTTCTTCTTTACTTTCATATTCTGCTAGTGGGAACAAAACATATTGAATTAATTTTTTTGGAATATTCCATAATACATAACTTTGGTCTTTTTTTCCTGCTTTTGATTTTTTTAATACCCATCTTTTATATTTTTCACTATATTCTGTTTTTGCATAATGTCCTGTTGCTATGTATTTACACCCTAATTCTTTTGCTTTTTCATACATAATTCCAAATTTCATATATTTATTACATTCTATACATGGATTTGGTGTTTTGCAATTTGAGTAACAATTTATAAAATCGTCTATTACATATTTTTTAAATTCGTTTTTATAGTCATATGTAAAATGTGGTATTCCTATTTGGTTACATACATTTTTTGCATCTATGTATGTACTTATATTGCAACAACTACTTCCTGCAAATAATTCTAGTGTTGTGCCTATTACTTCATAGCCTTTTTGTTGTAATAGTATTGCTGATACTGAACTATCTACTCCTCCACTCATTCCTAATAATACTTTTTTGTTTTCCATTTTTTCACCTTTTTATTTCTATATTTAACAATATCTATTCTAAGCGTGAGGGAAGATTATATTTTTTCTTCAAATGAGTGTTTCGGGGGGACCGCTGAATGCTGTTAGATGCGTTTAGCATCGTTACAGCATCAGTGGGAAAACACGAAATGAGAAAAAATATAACTTACCGAAGAAAGCTTAGAAAATCTATTGTGTTAAAACATTTATTTATTTTTTTCTTGTAAAATTTTTTCTATTGTATGCCATGCTAGTAATGCACATTTTACTCTTGCTGGCATATTTGATACATTTTTAAAACATATTGCATCTTCTAATTTTTTTAAATTTTCCTCATCTGTTTCTTCTCTTTTTATCATTTTAATAAATGTTTCTATTATTTCTTTTGCTTCTTCTA
>CANQOW010000011.1 GCA_947625545.1 uncultured Clostridia bacterium | reverse complement strand
AGTTTATATGAGTAATAAAGAAACTTATGATTATTCTAGAAAATATACTATTTTAGAAAATAATGTTTTTGATTAAATGAAAGTTACATTATTATTAAATATCTTTACTTAAGCCTATTTTTTGTAGTATTTTTTTCAAAATAATTCTGACACGCTAACGGGTATTCCCCAGCCTCAAAGGGCTGTCAGGAATTATTTTTCAAAAAATATACAAAAAGGCTTAAGAATTTAAGTTATCTTATAAGTAAATATATTTAATAATTATATAGTTTTTTGCCAAGAAAGTAATTTTTATAACTTTCTTGGCAATTTTTAAGTATTAAATTAAAATATGTTATCTATTTCCATTACAGCAACATCCAAAACTTGTGAATAATAATAAGAATATTATTATAAAGAATAATATTTCTGTATCATTTCCACAGCCACATCCTCCAAATATATTGCTTAATGGATTGTTATTACAACAATTTCTTGATTCTTCTGGCATAAAATTACCTCCTTCAATTTTTTAATATATAGTATGAAAATTTTCAAATTTGTGTTACAATATTTAAAAAATATGTGAGGGAAAATTTATGAATGATATAGAATTATTATCTCCTGTTGGAAATTATGAATGTTTAATGTCTACAATTCAAAATGGTGCAAATAGTGTTTATCTTGGTATTGAGAATTTTAATGCTAGATATTCTGCTACTAATTTTAATTTAGAAGATTTAGAAAAAGCTATAAATTATGCTCATTTAAGAAATGTAAAAGTACATTTAACTTTAAATACTTTAATAAAAAATAATGAATTTGATGAAGTTTTAAAAATTGCAAATAAAGCATATGAATTAGGAATTGATGCTATAATTGTTCAAGATTTAGGTCTTGCTTCTTTTCTAATTAAAAATTTTCCTAATTTACCTATTCACGCAAGTACACAAATGACTATTCATAATTTAGAAGGTGTTTTAGAGGCTGAAAAATTAGGTTTTAAAAGAGTTGTTTTATCAAGGGAATTATCTATATCTGAAATAGAATATATTTGTAAAAATTCAAACATAGAAATTGAAACTTTTATTCATGGAGCACTTTGTATATCTTATTCTGGTCAATGTTTATTTTCTAGTATGGTTGGTGGTCGTTCTGGTAATAGAGGCAAATGCGCACAGGCTTGTAGATTGCCTTATGAATTAATAAAAGATTCAACTTGTATAGATAAAGGTTACTTATTGAGTCCAAAAGATTTATGCGGATTAAACTTTTTACCTCAATTAATTAAAGCAGGTGTATGTTGTTTTAAAATTGAAGGCCGTATGAAATCTCCTGAATATGTTGGAATAGTTACTAAAATTTATCGTAAATACATAAATAAAGTTTTAAATAACGAAGATTATATTATTGAAAAACAAGATTTATTAGATTTAATGCAGGTTTTCAATCGTGGAAATTTTTCAGATGGTCATCTTAATAATGAAACTAATAAAGAATTAATTTATAAAAATAAACCAAATAATATGGGAATTTATATTGGTAATGTTTCAAATTATAATGCTAATAAAGGTCATATTTCTTTAAATTTGAATTATCCTTTAAGCATTGGAGATACTATATCTTTTGAAAGAGAAGATTCTCAATATACTGTTTCAGAATTAATGATAGATAATAAAAATATAACAACAGCAGAACCTAATCAATATGTAAAAATTGGTCGTATGAAAGGTAAAATAAAATCTGGTGATAAAATATATAAATTATCTAGTAAGGAATTATTTAATAGTATAAAACCATCTTTTTCTGGTTTAGAATTTATTAAAAACAAAATTATTGGTGAAATTGATATTTATAAAAATTCTCCTATAGTTTTTAAAGTAACTCTTGCCAAAGATTCTAAAATTTCTGTAACTATCCCTTCTAAAATAATGCCTGTTCCTGCTTTAAAAACACCTATTACAAAGAAAAGAATTATTGAGCAATTATCTAAAACAAATAATACTTGTTTTGAATTTGAAAATATTATTGTAAATCTAGATGATAATCTTTATATTCCTAGTATTAGTGCTTTAAATGAATTAAGAAGAACTTCATTATTGAAATTAGAAAATATAATAGTTTCTCAATATACACGTAATCCTGCTCTTTACACTATTCCTAATTTTGAGAAAATTGAGAATATTGATAATCATAAAATTTCTCTATTATTAAATAATTTAGATATTGAAAAAGATTATTCTAAATTGACTAATATAGATAAATTGTATATTCCTTTAAAATATTTCTGTAATAAAAATTATATTGATGTTTTAAAGAATTTATCTAATAATTTTAATGTTTATATTTATATGCCCGCTATTATTAGAGATAATTATAGAAATCTATTTATTAATAATATCAATAATGCTTTAAGTTCATTAAATATTAAAGGTTTTGTTATATCTAACTTAGGTGATTTGATTTTATTAAAAAATTTTATTGATAATTACGAAATCATTTCTAATTATACTTTAAATGTTTTTAATAATATAACTGCTAATGAACTTTTAAATAATAATGTTAAAACTATTACTTTATCTCCGGAATTAAATAAAAATGAAGTACAAGATTTCTCTAAAATTTTTAATACAGAACTTATTGTGTATGGTAATTTGCCTGTAATGAATTCTAATTATTGTTTATTAGGTAAGGCTAATAAGTGTTATCCAGAATGTGAAAAATCTTGTTTAAATTCTAATAAGTTATTTTTGAAAGATAGAAAAGGGTTTTTATTTAAAGTTGTTCCGGATAATATTCAAACTATAACAACTATTTACAATAGTAAAACTACTTTTCTTGATGTTAATGGCTTAAATGTTAATAATTTTAGAATTGATATTTTAGATGAAGATATTGATGAAATTAATGTTATTATTGATAATATTAAAAATAATACTAGACTTGTTGGAGATAATTTTACTAATGGAAATTTTAATAAATCGGTTTAGAAACAAGGAAGTAATATAATTTTATCTTCTATATTACTTCCTTCTTCATATATTGTATTGTTTTACATCTGCACATTTTTAACGTCCCCAATGTGCGACGTCCCCAATGTGCGACGTCAATTATATTTCTATTATATTTCTAGTAGTATTATCTTCTGTATTTTCTGTATCGTTATTAACTATATCTTCTTCATTTACCGTATTAGTATCATTTTCTTCTATATTATTATTTTCATCATTAATTTGCTCATTACTATTTTCATTTTCTTCTGTGTCATTATCATTTTGTGTTGGTTCCGTATTTACACTAACTGGCCATTCATTTAAGTTCTTAAATGGTATTCCATTTTCATTTGCATAAGTCTCAGCATAAGAGCCTTCTTCTCCATAAATTGTTAAGTTTTCACTACAATTTGCAAATGCATTTTCTCCAATAGTTTCAACACTTGCAGGTATATATACGTTTTCTAAATTAGAACAATTTTCAAAAGCACTCTCTCCTAAATTAATTAAATTTTTTGGTAAAGCAACACTTCTTAATTTTTCTAAACCTCTAAAAACATTTTTTTCAATACTTTCAAGCATATCTGAAAGAACATATGCTTCATCTGTTTTCTTATATGGATATGCATATAAAATTTTTCCATCTATATCGTATAAAACTCCATTCTGGTCACTAAAATAATTACTAGATACTTGTACCTTAATACTTGTTAAACTTGTACAATCTGTAAAACATGCTTCACCAATTTCCATTACACTATATGGTATAGTAATTGTTGTTAAACTTTTGCAATTATTAAAAGCATAATCATTTATTTTTGTTATTGTTGAAGGTATATATATTTGTGTTATTTGGGTACAATCTTTAAAAGCATTTTCTCCTATTTCATTAACAACACCAGTATCTTTAATATTTAAATTATCTAATATTTCTACTGTAGTTACACTATTTTCGCAAGACTCAACTATATAATTATTATCTTCTTTTAATTTATATATAACTCCATCAATATTTATTGTTCCATCAGAAGATAATTTATAACCATCATCTTCTGGTTCTTCAGTGACTTTCTCTGGCCATATATATTTCGATAAATCTAAAAATAATATGCTAAAAACAATCACATTAATTAGAACTAAGACAATTGCTAATATAATTATTAACTTTCTTTTTTTCTTATCATTTGACATCTGCCTATATACCTCCTATTTTTAAGATGCACTTTCCTTTAATTTTACTAAAATATTTAATGCATCTATTGGTGTAATTTCATTTAGATTTATTTTATCTATTTGATGCGCAATTTCTGCTAATTTGTAATTATACATATCTAATTGACCTGTTGAAACTTTTTTATTTTCTTTTTCTTGTACTTTATTTGATAATGCACTTTTTCTTTCTAATGTTCTTAATATTTCATTTGCATTTTTTATAACTGCTTGTGGAACTCCTGCAAGTTTTGCAACATGTATACCATAACTTTCATCTGTACCACCTTCAACTATTTTTCTTAAAAATATGATATCTTCCCCTTTTTCTTTTACTGCTATTGAATAATTTTTTACACCTTCTATTTTATTTTCTAATTCTGTTAATTCATGATAGTGCGTTGCAAATAAAGTTTTTGCACCACATTTTTCTTTATCTGCTATAAAACTTGCTACTGCCCATGCAATAGATAGTCCATCATAAGTTGAAGTTCCTCTACCTATTTCATCTAATATAACTAGGCTATTGCTTGTTGCTTCTTTTAAAATAGTTGCAACCTCCATCATTTCAACCATAAATGTACTTTGTCCCATACTTAAATCGTCTGATGCACCAACTCTTGTAAATATTTTATCTACTATACCTATTTTAGCATAACTTGCTGGTACAAAGCAACCTATTTGTGCTAAAAGTGTAATTAATGCTACTTGTCGCATATATGTAGACTTTCCTGCCATATTTGGCCCTGTTATTATTGATAATCTATCATTATCTTTATTTAAATATGTATCATTTTGTATAAAACTTCCTGTTGGTAACATTTTTTCTATAACAGGGTGTCTTCCATCTTTTATGTTTATTTCACCACTATTATCTACTATTGGCATTGTATAGTTTAAATCTTCTGCAACTGTTGCAAATGATGTTAAAACATCTAATATTGAAATAACATTTGCAGATTGTTGTATTCTTAAAATTTGTTTTGTTAATTTATTTCTAATTTCTACAAATATATTGTACTCTAAATCTATTAATTTTCCTTCTGAACCTAATATATCTTCTTCTAATTTTTTTAATTCTTCTGTTATATATCTTTCTCCAGTTGTTAAAGTTTGTTTTCTAATAAATCTTTCTGGAACTTGATTTACAAATGATTTTGAAACTTCAAAATAATATCCAAATACTTTATTAAAACCTACTTTTAATGTTTTAATACCTGTATTTTGTTTTTCTTTTGCTTCTAATTCTACTAACCATTTTTTTCCATCTGTTGTTATACTTTTTAATCTATCTACTTCTTGATTATATCCTAACTTTATTATTCCACCTTCTTTTACAGAAATTGGTGGCTCATCAATTATTGCTTTATCTATTAATTCTTTTACGTCTTGTAATTCGTCTAATTCATTATATAATTCTTTTAATAATTCTGAATTTGTATTTGATAATATATTTTTAATATTTGGTAATTGAGATACAGAATTTTTTAAAGAAATCATATCTCTACCATTTGCATTCCCATAAGATATTTTTCCTATTAACCTTTCAATATCATACACTTTTTTTAATGCATCTATTAAGTCTCCCTTTAATATCATATTTTCTTTTATTTCTTTTACTGCATTTAATCTTTTATTAATTTCTTTTACATCTATTAAAGGTTCATTTATCCAACGTCTTAGGGTTCTTCCTCCCATTGATGTTGATGTTTTATCTAATACCCATAATAATGTTCCTTTTTTGCTTTTATCTTTCATTCTTTCAGTTAATTCCAAATTTCTTCTTGCACTTAAATCTAAGGACATATATTTAGTTGTATTATATAATTTTATTGTATTTATGTGTTCTAATTTAATTTTTTGTGTATCTTGTAAATAGAACATTAGCCCATTTGTTGCAGTTATAGCAAATGCTCTATCTTCTATATTTTTTATTTCATTTTGTTCATCATCTACTATTTTGTAATTTTCTTTTATATTTTCTATATCATCTTCAAATTTCTCTTCTGCTAAAGTTGATATATAACATTCAAATCTTTCTTTTATTTTTTCTATTTCTTCTTTACACATAAACATATTTTCATTTACAATTATTTCTGCTGGTGAATATCTTGCAATTTCATTTAATAATCTTTGAAAATTGTTTGTTTCTTTAATTTCAGAGGCAAATAAATCTCCTGTTGATACATCACACATTGATATTCCAAAGTATATTCCTTTTTTAAATATTGCCATTATATAATTATTCTTTTTTTCATCTAATAAATTAGATTCAATTACTGTACCCGGTGTTACAATTCTTATAACATCTCTTTTTACTATTCCTTTTGCTGTTTTAGGGTCTTCTAACTGTTCACATATTGCTACTTTATAACCTTTTTCAATTAATTTTGATATATATACTTCTGCTGCATGAAATGGTATGCCACACATTGGTGCTCTTTCTTCTTGACCACAGTCTTTTCCTGTTAATGTTAATTCTAATTCTCTTGAAGCAGTTATAGCGTCTTCAAAAAACATTTCATAAAAATCTCCAAGTCTATAAAACAATATGCAGTCTTTGTATTCTTCTTTCATATTTAAATAATGTTGCATCATAGGTGAATACTCAGCCATTATTTTTTGCCTCCTTTTAGATTTCTCCCTTTAAATACCATTGGCAATCTTCTGTAATTTTAATTAAAATTATTTTATTTATTAGTTCCTTATCTCCTTTAAAGTTTACTACTTTATTGGTTTCTGTTCTACCTGTAAGCATATTTTCATTTGTTTTACTGCTTCCTTCTACTAATATTTTTTGTATAGTTCCAATATATTTTTTATTATTTTCAGAAATCTGACTTTCTACTAATTCTTTTAGTTTATTAAATCTTTTATGTTTAATTTCTTCTGGAATTTGGTTTTCCATTTTATCTGCTCTTGTTCCTACTCTTCTAGAATATATAAACATATACACTTGCTCAAATTTTACTTTTCTTACAACATCTAATGTATCTTCAAATTGTTCATCTGTTTCACCAGGGAAACCTACTATTATGTCTGTTGAAAATACAATATTTGGTATTTTTTTCTTCATTTTTTCTACTAATGCTAAATATTGTTCTTTTGTATATTTTCTATTCATATTTTTCAATACTTCATTGTTGCCTGCTTGTAGTGGTAAATGTATTATTTTACATATTTTATTAGATTTTGAAATTACATCTATTACATCATCTGTAAAATCTTTTGGGTGTGGTGAAATAAATCTTATTCTTTCTATTCCATCAATTTTTTCTATTTCCATTAATAAATCTGCAAAATTTTTTACGTTTGGATATTCTAAATCTTCACTATTTCCTTTATATGAATTTACATTTTGACCTAATAGAGTTACTTCTTTATAACCTTCTTTTGATAATTCTTTTATTTCTTTTATTATATCTGATGCATTTCTACTTCTTTCTCTTCCTCTAACATAAGGTACTATGCAATAACTACAAAAATTATTGCAACCATACATTATTGTTACTGATGCTTTTATATTATCATTTCTTTTTATTGGTAAACCTTCATAAACTTCTCCGTCTATATCTATAATGTCTTTTATTTTTTTCTTTTCTTTTAAAACATTATATATGTCTTCTGGCAATTTATGTAATGTGTGTGTTCCAAATATTATATCACAAAAAGGATAACTTTTTTTAATTTTTTCTACAATATGTTGTTCTTGCATCATGCAACCACCAACTGCAACTATTGTACCTCTTTGTTCTTTTATCTTTTTTATTTCTCCTAATTTTCCAAATAACTTGTCTTCTGCATTTTCTCTAACACAACACGTATTAAATAAAACTATATCTGCTTCTTCATATTTTTCTGTTTTTTGAAATAACATTTTTTCTAGCATTCCACAAATTTTTTCAGAATCGTTTTCATTTAATTGACAACCCATTGTTAATATAAAATATTTGTAATTTTTATTTTTTGTATATTCTTTTACTTTTTCTATAAATTTTTGTTGTTCTTCTATTTCCTGTTTATTACTCAATTTTTTATAACCTCCGCAACACTACTCCATATGTTTTCTATTTCTCTATCTTTTTCCCAAAATGCTACTCCACCTAAGTTATATTGTTGCATTAATGATAATTTTGCTTGAATTGATTTTTCATCTTCAACCCACATTTTGTATTTATATCCTTCTTTTTCATATTCAACATAATCTTGTTTTAATGTATCGTCCCAAACTCTCTCTGCATCTGCTGGTAACACAATATCAACTGCTTTCATATTTACTGTTTCACTAGATATATTTCCTTCTGAATCTTCCTTCCATAATCTTGTATAGAATGGTATTCCTAATATAACTTTATTAGATGGTACATCTTCTTGTACTCCAACAAATTTATTTATATTTGTTTCAACCCAATTATATCCTGCTGTTGTTCCTGCTTTAACACTTGATGTTCCGTATTGATCATAAGCCATAAATATAATATAATCTGCAGTATTTCCTATTACATGTCTATCATAACATAAAGACCAGTCTGCACTGCCATCTGGTGCTGTTACATCAACAGATAATGTAACTCCTATTTCTTTTAATCTTGGCTCTAATTCTATTATAAATCTTGAAAATTTGTCTTTGTCTGCTTGATACATATATTCAAAGTCAATATTTATTCCATCTAATTTATATTTAATTGCCATATTTACTATATTTTCTATTAGTAATTGTCTGTTTGTATAACTATTTAATATTGTTGAAGTTGTATCTTTATATGAATTATTAGATACCATTGGCCATACTTCATATCCATTTGAATGTGCCCAATTTATATAATCTGTTCCTGCTGTTCCAACATTATCAAATAACTCACCTGTTCCACCTTGTTGTAATGCGAAAAATGCTGGTGAAACAACATTTACTCCGTTTATAGTTGTTCCTGTTCTATTTGGTGCTTTTGCATATTCTGAAAAATAATCCCATACTAAACTTATTTTTTTATTTTCTTTTTCTGTTTCTAAATTTTCTCTAACATATATTTTATTTGTTAATTTATTTTCTTTTACATAACCTATTTTTCCATTTTCTGTTCTTACTTTTGCCCAACCTTTATCTAATGAATCTATATATATTACTTTTTGACCTTTTTTTACTTTATCTATTGTTCTTGATATTGCACTTGTTTTAGTTTTTACAGATAAATTTTTACTTGCAGTATATTTTATTTGTTCTCTATCTAATGAATCTACTGTAATTATATTTGAATTTTGAATAAATTCTATATCTACATTATATATATCTGCCATATCTGAAAATGGTAAATAATATGTATTATCTTTTTCCATAACTGAACTTAATATGTTTTTTGATGCTCCATTTATTGTAATTTTATTTTGATTTAAACTTATTGCTGCAACTTTTGAGCCATAAGTTGTAATTATTTCATTTGTTTCATTTTCTACATAGATATATTCATCAAAAAAGTTTGCAATATCTTCTTTTGATAAATATATTACACCTTTTTCATCTATAATTAGTTCTTTTTTTAGCCTATCTGTTACTTCTCTATTGTTTATTATCATTGCAATTTTTCCATCATCTTTTTTGTTTATAAAGTTTTTTGCAAATGTAAATATTACTGCTATTAATACTAATGCCACTAACACTATTACTACATTTCTTATTAATTTTAATTTACTATTTTCATTTTTCATATAATTTCTCCCTAATATATTTTTTTCTATATTAATATACCATATTTTTCTTTATTCGTGAATAGTTTTTTTAAATTTTCTTAATTACCACAAACTTTTCCATAAACTCCTCCGCCTCCGGCTTGAATATTTAATTTTCCTTCTCTTGCCATAACAATATTTTTTGCTATTTTTTCTCCTACAACTCCTTCAATATCATCTTGTGATAATTTATGTAATATATTCATTTCTGTTTCAAAATTATCTATTAATTTTTCTATTGTTTTTCCACCTAACCCTGGTATAAATGTTAATGGTATTTGGTATATGTATGGTGGTCTATTTTTAGGACTTTTTGTTTCTTTTTTATCTTTTATAATTTCAATTCTATCAAAAACTCCCATTGTAATATTTCTACTGTCACAATCGTTACATTTTGTTACAGGAGCCTCACCTTCAATATTTTTCCCACATACTTCGCAATATGTTCTATGATATTTTCCAAGTTTAGGGTCTAAACCATAATTGCATATTATTTTTCTTCCGTCTTCATTTTTTATTGCTTTAAATAATTCTTTATAACTTATATCTTCTACAAGCATTTTGTTATATTCTCTTGCAATTTTTGGTAGTGAATGTGCATCTGAATTTGTTAAAAATGCTTTTGTTTCTAATTCTGATATTTTATCTGCTAAAAATGTATCTGAACTTAAACCTAATTCTATTGCAGGTATCTTTTTATATTTTTCTTTAAATATTCTTTCTAGTCTGCTTGTACAATTTCCATAGAAGCTTTTATGTGGCGTAAAAGCATGTGCGGGGATTAATACTCCATTATATTTTTCTACTATATCTATTAATTCGTAAGCAGATATATCTGCTCTTTGTGAACTTAATGTTATATTTTTTATATGATTTCTCATTTCATTTGAAAATGCTTTTATGTCTTTTAATTTTGGAAAATAGCATAAATTATGTGCACTTCCTGTTTTTCCTTCTTCATTTATTTCTGATGTTTCTATTTCACTTCCTAAAATTATACATACTTTATTTTTATATATAATTCCTCCATCTTCTATTTCGTAAGCATCTCCTTGTTTTAAAAATTCTTCTATATCTTCTATTACATAAGGTGATGCACAGTCTATTATTCCTACTACATTTATTCCTTTTCTTTCAACACACTCTTTTGCTATGTTTTCAAAATTAAGTGAACGTGCTGCTGTAATTTTTATTGGTTTATTGTTTTTTGTTCTTCCTATATGAACATGTAAATCTGCAAATATTTCGTACATTTTTTTCTTCCTTTCTTTTTTCGTTTAATAAAACAATAAAAGAGTCAGCCTATAATTATTTCTGACTCTATCTTTATCTTATGCACCAATCTCTCTACCTTCATCTTTTGTTGTTACTTCTATATTTTTTTCTCTTATTTCTTTATATTTATCATCATCATTTTGAATTTCTGTTTCATTACTTGTCATTATAATATTTTTTCTATTTTCTTCACTTGTTTTTATATCTTTTTGAATATTGCTAACTAAATCTATTTCTTCATTTTTTGATTCTTTTTCTTCTATATAATCATTCATTCCCCTAATATAAGCACTTAACATATTAATTGCCATTCTTGTGTCTTTTGTTTTTTTAATTGCTTGTACAATATTAAATAATTCTGGATTAAATTCTTCATTATCTGCTCCAATTTGGTCTGCATTTCTATATCCATTTTCTGGATCATATTTATAACTCATGCTTGTACCTCCTCTTTTAAATATACAAATTTTTTAAAGTCTTCTAAATATCTATTGTATTTTCCTTTTAAATTTCTATATTCCATTAATACTAATGCTTCATCTAATGGAAAACCTCTTCTTTCTGGTCTATCTAATATCATACCACAAAAATTATCTACCAATTCTAATATATCACTTTCAGGTTCTCTTGGTTCACTTCCGCTATATCTATTCATTTCTTCACATATTTTACAAAATCTATCATCAAAACCTAATGTTTTTAAATATTCTGCACCATCTTTTGCATAAGATTTAAATCTAGTAAAATCTTGTGGATTATTACTCTTCTTACAACCACATAATAAGCATGCTGTTATTACTAAGTTTTCATCAACATCTAATTTCATTTTCTCTATAAACATTCTTGCTATCTCTGTTTTTAATATTACTGATGTATCAAAAAATATTCCTTCTCTTTTATGTAAGTAATATGCGATTTCCATTTTCTTTATATAGTCTTTTTCTGATAATATATAGTCAGCAAAAGTTTCCATTTTATCCCCTCCGTGTTTATTACATATTTATCCTATTATTTTGAATAATTATATTTCATTTTTTTGGAATTTTCAACATTTTTCTAAAAAGTAATAAAAATGTAATATTTATGTAATGTAAATGTAATATTTTATTTTATTGCATTTCTTGCTAATTCATCACATCTATTGTTATATTCATTATTTGCATGTCCTTTAACTTTTATAAATTGTATTTTATGAATTTTACTTAGATTATATAATTCTTCCCATAATTCTTTATTTTTTACAGGCTCTTTGCTAGAATTTTTCCAACCATTTTTTAACCAACCATATATCCAATTTTGATTAAAAGCATTTACAACATAAGCACTATCACTATATAATTCTACTTCACATGGAAATTTTAATAATTTTAATGCTTCAATTACTGCTGTTAATTCCATTACATTATTCGTAGTATTTTCTAATCCACCTGAAATTTCTTTTTTATTATCTTTATACATTAAAATACTTCCCCAACCTCCCGGACCAGGGTTTCCAGAGCAAGCACCATCTGTATATATTATAACTTTTTCCATAATTTCTCCTAAATAATTGTAATATTTTTCATTTTATGATATTATATCAATTAATTAGAAATAAGTAAATATTTTTTATATAAATTAAATTTACTTTAATTGGAGGTTTTTAGATAATGTCTAATGTTCTTGGAATAGTTGCCGAATACAATCCATTTCATAATGGACACTTGTATCATCTAATTGAATCGAAAAAACAATCAAATGCCAACTATACGATTGCTGTCATTAGTGGCAACTTTGTTCAGCGCGGAGATGTTTCTATTATAGATAAATGGTCAAAAGCACAAATGGCTATTCAAAATGGCATTGATTTAGTAATTGAATTACCTACTCTATATAGTATTTCAAGTGCAGAAAATTTTGCTTATGGTAGCATGCGTATTTTAGATTCATTAGGCATTGTAAATGCAATATCATTTGGCGCAGAAAATGCAGATATTAATGTACTTGATAAATTTGCAACAGTTTTATTTGAAGAACCTAAAGAATTTATATCTGTATTAAATCACGAATTAAGTAAAGGTATTTCATACCCCAAAGCACGTGAAAATGCTTTATTACTTTACTTAAATGATATTAGAAAATATGCAAATATTTTATCAAGTCCAAATAATATTTTAGGAATAGAATATTTAAAAGCCTTAAAAAGATTAAGAAGTAACATGATTCCTATTGCTATTCCAAGATATAAAGTTAGATATAATAGTGAAAAAATAGTTGATGGAGTTACAAGTGGAACAGCCATTAGACAAATGCTAATAACAAGAAATATAAAAAATATTCACAAAGTTTTACCTGAAAGCTCTTATGAAATTTTAAATGAATGTATTAGTAACGGACAATATGTTGCAAGTATTGCTCAATATGAAAAAGAAATAATATATATTTTGCGTAAAATGACTGTTGAAGAAATTGCAAATATTCCAGATGTTACAGAAGGTTTAGAGAATTTAATTAAAGAAGCAAGTAATTCTTGTAATAATCTCCAAGAATTTATTAATATTGTAAAATCTAAAAGATATACTCAAACTAGAATTCAAAGAATTTTAGTTTATGCTTTACTTGGTATAACTAAAAAAGATATGGTTACATTAAATAAAACTGCACCATATATTCGAGTTTTAGGTTTTAATTCAAAAGGTAGAGATTTATTATCTGCTATTGTTTCTGCTAATCCAAAATTAAATATAATTACATCTGTAAAGAAATTTATGGGTGCAAATACTAATAAAAACCTATCTTCTTTATTAGAAAAAGATATTTTTGCAACTAATGTTTACACTCTTGGTTATGAATATGATTCTATTTCTAATTTAGATTATACTAAAAAATTAATTACAATGTTGTAGTAACTTATTATATTGCACTTTTTAATTCTTAAGCCTTTTTGTATATTTTTTGAAAAAGTAATGTCTGACAGCCCTTTGAGGCTGCGGAATACCCGTGAGCCTGTCAGAATTATTTTGAAAAAAATACTACAAAAAATAGGCTTAAGTTAAATAAATAATAAATATAAGCATTTTATGTTTTTGAAAGGAAAATGAATTATAAAACATGGAAACAAAATTTTTAAACAAATTAGAATTTAATAAAGTATTAGAAATTTTATCAAATTTTGCTATAACTTATACTGGTAAAGAATTAGCCTTAAATTTAATTCCATCAAACAATATAGAAACTGTAAAAGAATTACAAAAAGAAACCAATGAGGCTTATTCATTAATTTATAGAAATGGGAACTTGCCACTTGATGCAATTCCAAATATTTTACCACATATAAAATTGCTTGAAAGTAACTGTATATTATCTATTAACTATTTATTAGATATTGCAAATATTCTTAAAACTTCTCGTGAGTTTCAAGAATATTTTTCTTCTAGCGTTATAACAAAAGAAGACTCAATTCTATACAAATATTTTTCTAAAATATATTCAAACATAAATATTGAACAACAAATATTATCTTCTATTTTAGATGAAAATACATTACAAGATAACGCCTCTCCTACTCTTGCATCTATTAGAAGAAATATTAGAAAAACTGAGCAACAAATTAGGGATAAATTAAATTCTTATTTATCTTCTAAATATTTACAAGAAAGACTTATTACAATTAAAAATAATAGATTTGTTGTACCTGTTAAAAGTGAATATCGTTCTGAAATAAAAGGTTTTATACATGGTACATCTTCTACTGGTGCAACTTTATTTATTGAGCCAATGAATATTTTTGAATTAAATAATAATCTTGCAGTTCTACACATTGAAGAAGAAAGAGAAATTGAAAAAATTTTACAAAGACTTTCAAATCTTTTATATGATATAACTGAAAATTTAAAAATAAATGTTAATGTAATCGGAAATTTAGATTTAATTTTTGCAAAAGCAAAATATGCTATTTCAATAAATGCAACAGAACCTATAATTAATTCTGAAAAGTTTGTTAATTTAATTAAAGTACGTCACCCATTAATTCCAGCAGATGCAGTTGTTCCTATTGATATAAATATTGGTAAAGATTTTTCTGTTTTATTAATTACAGGACCAAATACTGGTGGAAAAACTGTAACCTTAAAAACTATTGGTCTTATATGTGCTATGGCAATGTGTGGTTTATATATTCCTGCAAACAATGGTAGTAGTGTTTATGTATTTGATAATATTTTTGCAGATATTGGAGATGAACAAAGTATTCTTGCTTCTTTAAGTACCTTTTCTTCTCATATGGTTAATATTATCGAAATTTTAAATAAGGCAACATCTAATAGTCTTGTTTTATTAGATGAAATTGGATCTGGAACTGACCCAATTGAAGGTGCAAATTTAGGTATTAGTATTTTGAATTATTTATTTAAAAATAATACTTTAGTGCTTTCTACTACACATTATCCTGAACTTAAAAATTATGCTTTAGTAACAGATGGTTATGAAAATGCAAGTTCTGAATTTGATATTGAAAATTTAAAGCCAACATATAAATTATTAATTGGTGTTCCCGGTCAAAGTAATGCTTTTGCAATTTGTAAGCAACTTGGTATTAATAAAGAAATTTTAGATTATGCTAAATCTTTAATTAATACTGATGTTGTTCATATTGAAGATTTATTAAAAAGTATCTATGATGATAAAAAAATTATAGAAAATGAAAAAGATAAAATTTTAAAAGACAGTATTGAAATTGAAAGTTTAAGGAAAAATTTAGAACGTGATAATTCAAAAGTTATAGAAGAAGAAAAAGAAATTATTAATAATGCTAAATTAGAAGCAAGAGATATTTTATTATCTGCAAAAGAAAACGCAGATTCTATTATTCGTAAATTAAATAAAATGTCTATTAATTCAAAAGAAGCAAATAATCTGCGTAATGAAATTAATGATAATATTAAAAACTTAGATATTAAAAATAATGAAAATGTTGTAGATAAATTTAATGCTTTAGTAGAAACCGATATTAAAATTAATATGCCTGTTTTTATTCCTTCTTTAAATCAAGTTGGCATAGTTTTATCTTTACCTAATAAAGATAAAACAGTTCAAGTTCAAGTTGGTAATGCTAAAATTTATTTTAATATAGAAAAATTAGAAAAAACAAATAAAAAAGTTGATAGTTATGTTTCTAATTTTACTACAAGTATAAAAGATTCTACTCTTTCTAAAAATTTACCTAATGAGATTAATGTTATTGGTTTAAATGTAGATGAAGCCATTCCTATTATAGATAAGTATTTAGATAGTTGTTCAATGGCAAATTTGAAAAAGGTTAGAATTGTTCATGGTAAAGGTACTGGTAAACTTCGTCAAGGTATACATTCTTTTTTAAAAAATAATTTCTATGTTAAAAGTTTTCGTATTGGTTCTTTTGGTGAAGGTGAAATGGGTGTAACTGTTGTAGAATTAAAATAAGAAAAAAGCTAATTTATTTACAAATTAAAATACATAATAGTAGTTTAATCATATAAATAAAATTAGCTCTTAAAATTTATCTGGTAAAAATAATTTTACCTTCATTTTTTATATTTTCTAAAAGTTTTTCATTACTTATAGTATCTAAATTTAATACATCAAATTTTAAAATGCATCTAATATCTTCTAACTTTCTTATTAAGGTCAATTTTTTATCTACATTTTTAAATTTTACTGCTAAATCAATATCAGAAGAATTTTTATATGTATTCTTAGCTCTTGAACCAAATAATATAACTTTTTCAATTTCTTCAATTTCTTCAAAAGTTTTTATCATTTCATTAAATATTACTTCTTCTATTCCAAATTCATTTTTCATTATTTATCACACTTATCATTTTTTCTTTTAATTTTAATAATAAATTATAATAATCTGTTATTATATTTCTATATATTTCCTTAGCAGTATTTTCGTCGTAAGTATGACTAGTCAAATTTCTATCGTCAAGCATGTCTAACCATTTTTCGCCATTTTCAATTAAATTTAATCTGTATGCCTCTTTTACTACTGAACGAGGAGAATTAAATTCTCCTAATTTTTCATATTCTAAATATTCCTTTATAGTTTTCCATGCTAATTCTACTGTAAATTCAAATCTTTGAATTGTTCCATCAAGTAATATTGCATTATTTTCTTTTTTATACATATCAATAGCTTCTTTTAATCTATTTAAAGCCATTGAAAATGCTTCAAATCTTTCATTTAATCTACTCATACTATTTCCTTTTTTCATATTAAATTTATTTAATAAATATAAAAATTTTATTTTGTTTCTTCTGATTTTTCTTCTTTAGCTGGTTCTTCTTTTACTTCTTCTTTTTCAGTTGTAGCTTCTTCAACAGGAGCTTCTTTTACATCTTCAACAACTTCTTCTTTAACTGTATCTACAACTTCTTGTGTAGTTACTTCTGTTGTTTCGATAGCTGGTGCTTCTTCTGGTGCAGATACTTCTGGTACTTCTTCTGCTAAATCTTCTTTTATAACTATTTCTTTATCTTCTATTCTAGCACCTATTTTTTCTCTTGTCTTTGATGCTTTACCTACTCTATCCCTTAAATAATATAATTTTGCTCTTCTTGCTTTACCTACTCTTACTACTTCTACTTTCTCTACGTTTGGAGAATGTACTAAGAATGTTTTTTCAACACCTACACCATAAGATATTTTTCTTACTGTAAATGTTTCATTTAATCCTCCACCTTGTTTTTTAATAATTATACCTTCGAAAACTTGAATTCTTTCTCTGTTTCCTTCTTTAATTTTAGCATAAACTTTTACTGTGTTTCCAACAGATAATACTGGAACTTTATTTTTTAATTGTTCATGCTCTATACTTTTTATAATGTCCATGATTTTTTCTCCTTTCATTTTAATAAATCTGGTCTTTTTAATTTTGTTATTTCTAAAGACTTTTCTTGTCTCCATTTATTTATATTTTCATGATGTCCAGAAATTAATATATCTGGTACTTTTTTTCCTAGAAATTCTTCTGGTCTTGTGTATTGCGGATATTCTAGAAGTCCGTTTGAAAAAGATTCTTCGTTTGTTGATGCTTTGTTTATAACTCCTTCTATATATCTTGATACTGTATCTATAACTACCATTGCTGGTAATTCTCCACCAGTTAATACATAATCACCTATTGAAATTTCTTCGTCTACTATTTCATCTAGCACTCTTTGGTCTATTCCTTCATAATGTCCACAAAGTAAAATTAAATGGTTTTCTAAACTTAAATTTTCAACTTTTTTTTGGTCTAATACTTTTCCTTGTGGTGATAAGTATATTACTTTTGCATTTTTATCATATACAGATTTATATGCATCATATACTACATCTGGTCTTATTACCATTCCTGCTCCACCACCATAAGGGGTATCATCAACTTTTTTGTGCTTATCTTTTGAAAAATCTCTAATATTAATTAAATTAATTTCTATTATATTTTTTTCTATTGCTTTTCCAATAATGCTTGATTTTAATGTTTCAAACATCTCTGGAAATAATGTTAGCACATCAATTTTCATTTTTATACCAAACCTTTTATAAGTTTAACTATCATTTTTTTATTAGTTATATCTACATTTTTTATAACCTCACCTATTGCAGGTAATAAAATTTGTTTTCCTAATTCATCTTTAACAACATATACATCATTGCTTCCTGTTGGAAAAACATCAACTATTTTTCCTAAAAATAAATTATCTTCTTCTGTAAATACTTCTAAGCCTATTAAATCTATTATAAAATAAGTATCTTCTGGAAGTTTTACAGCATTTTTTCTATCTATTTTTACATAACAATTTTTATATTTTTCAGTATCATTTATATCATTGATACCTTCTAATTTTATTAATACATTGTTTTTATGATATTTAACTTCTTCTATTTTAAATTCTTTTAGTTCTTTATTTATTTCTATAAATATTGTTTTTAAATCGTTAAACCTTGTAATATCATCTGTAAAAGGAACTATTTTCATTTGCCCCTTTATTCCATACGAATTTACAATTTGACCTATTTCTATAAAGTTTTCCACTTAATTTCCTCTATTTCCTGTAAACTCAATTGTAACTTTTTGTTTATTTTTTGTTGCAATTGATTTCATTATAGTTCTAATTGATTTTGCCATTTTTCCTTCTCTACCAATAACTTTTCCTATATCTTTTTCTGAAACATTTACTTCATAAGATATTTGGTTATCTTTTATATTTTCTGTAATTTTAACTAAACTTGGCTCATCAACTAAATTTTCTATTAATATTTGTAGAGTTTCTTTCATCGTCTAGTTCCTCCTAGTAAATATTAATTATGCATTTTTTAAAAGTGCACTAATTGTATCTGTTGGTTTCGCACCATTTGCTAACCATTTTTCTACTTTTTCCTTGTCTACATTTATTGTAGCGGGATTTGTCATTGGATCGTATGTTCCTATTTGTTCAATTATTTTTCCATCTCTTGGTGATCTTGAATCTGCAACTACTATATGATAGAATGGAGCTTTTTTCTTTCCTGCTCTTTGTAATCTGATTTTTACCATAATCTCACCTCCCTAAAATGATTTATTTTTTTTACATTTTGAAATTTTTTAGGTCTATACCTTTTAATGCATTTTTTATTCCGCCTTTGTTGTTTTTCATTTGTTTCATCATTTTTTGTGTCATTTCAAATGAATTCATAAATTTATTTATATCTTGTACTGTTGTACCTGAACCATTTGCTATTCTTCTTCTTCTATTTCCATTAAGTATTTTTGGGTTTCTTCTTTCTTTTTTAGTCATTGAACAAATCATTGCTTCTATTTTTACAAATTCTTTATCATCTACTTTTAAATCTTTAAATTTATTCATACCAGGAATCATTTTTAATATTGAAGAAAATGAACCCATTTTTTTCATTTGTCTTAATTGTGTTAGGTAATCATCTAAATCAAAATCTTGTTTTTTTAGTTTTTCTTCTAATTTTATTGCTTCTTGCTCGTCAAAGGTTTCTTCTGCTTTTTCTATTATTGAAAGTATATCTCCCATTCCTAATATTCTTGATGCCATTCTTTCTGGGTGAAATACTTCTATATCACTTAATTTTTCACCTGTTGCAGCAAATTTTATTGGTCTTGATGTTACTTTTTTTACTGATAATGCAGCACCACCACGGGTATCTCCATCTAGTTTTGTTAATATAACTCCATCTATTCCAAGTTCTTCATTGAAACTTGTTGCTACATTAACTGCATCTTGACCTGTCATTGCATCTACTACTAATAAAATTTCATGTGGTTTTACATTTGCTTTTACATTTTTTAATTCTGCCATTAATTCTTGGTCTATATGTAAACGACCTGCTGTATCTAATATTACAACATCATTCATTTTTGAAATTGCTACATTCATTGCTTGTTTTGCAATGTGTACAACGTCTTTTGATGTTTCGTTTGCATATACTGGTATATTTAGTTGTTTTCCAACTACTTGTAATTGTTTAATGGCTGCTGGTCTATAAACATCACATGCTACTAATAATGGATTTTTTCCTTGTTTTCTTAATAAATTTGCTAGTTTTCCTGATGTTGTTGTTTTACCTGAACCTTGTAAACCTACTAACATTATTATTGTTGGTGGGTTTGGTGTAAAGTTTATTCTGCTTTCTGTTCCTCCTAGTAGTTCTATTAATTCGTCTTTTACTATTTTTATAACTTGTTGTCCAGGTGTTAGTGAGGCTAATACATCTTGGCCTAATGCCTTAGTTTCTATCGTAGAAATAAATTCTTTTACTATTTTATAATTTACATCTGCTTCTAAAAGTGCAAGTTTTACTTCTCTTAGCATTTCTTTTAAATCGCTATCTGTAATTCTTGCTTTTCCTCTTAGTTTTCTAGTTATTTCTTGTAATCTTGATGATAAACCTTCAAACGCCATTTTTTACCTCCATCTTTAAACTAAGCAGTTTAATTCTTTTTTGATATTTTCTAATATTTCTGCTATTTGTTCGTCAGAGTATTTAGTTTGAATTTGTGTTAATTCAGACAATATTTCTGCTATTTTCTTTTCTTGTTTCATTGTTGTTTTCATAATACCAAGCTTTTCTTCGAATTCGAAAAGTTTTACTTCCCCCTTCTTTAAATTATCTCTAACTGCTTGCCTTGTAATTCCAAGATTTTCAGCAATTTCTGATAGAGAATAATCGTTGTTATAATAATCATCTAATAACGTATACTGTTTTTCCGTTAAAAGTTTTCCGTATATCTGCCAAAGCATACTAACTTTAACATTCTTTTCCATACTATTACCTCTTTTAGTGTAATGCTATTCTACTTTACACCATTTTTTTGCTTTTGTCAAGTGGTTTTTGAGATTTTTTCATATTTTTTATATATTACAAAATTTTTATTCCTAATGAAACAACTTTTTTAACATATTGTTTTAAAAAAAATACCTTCTATGATTTTTTGTATTATATCATAAAAGGTATTTATTTTTTAGTTTACACAAAATTTTTTACATTCTCGTATTTTTCTTTATCAAATCTCCCCTTCATGCAAGATCCAGTGCTACTTTATATAAAGCCCAACTCGGAACGAACTGTTGGAGTATGCAGCTGACCAACTATAGCCGTTACGAAATAACATGTTATAACTTTTAACATAATCGTTGCAACACCCTCCACGTCTTATACAGATAGAAGAATCGTAAATTTCATTTGTCCACTCCCACAAATTTCCTGCTAAATCATATATATTTTTTCTTTTTGTATAATCACTTTCTCCTGTTTTTAATATATAACTTTCATTCTCAGGCTTACTTTCCGCTGAAACAAAGTTTTCCATTTTATAATCACTATAATATCCACTTACTCCTGTTACTTCTACATCATAATAATTTCCCCAAGCATTTTCTCTTGTTTGATTTTCTACATTATCTACTCCACTTAATTCCAACCATTTCATTACTGTATCCCACATTGTTCCTGTCACTAATACACTTTGTACCTCATTAGTTTTATACATATTCTCTGCTCTTTCTTTTGCATTTTCGTAATCTATATTGTTCCAAGGCATTTGTCCTTGTTTACTCAATGGTTTTACATCTTTTATTTTTTCAGTATTATTTCTATTATCATATTCTAATTCTGTTCCTGCCTCATATCTTCCTATATAAAAGCCTCCGTATTCTATTTGTGATTCTTCATTTTCTATTCCTTTTGGTAACTTATCATCTATAATTTTTGTTTCTAAATCGTCTTTTGTTAAATCCATAGAATTTGGTCCTAGTATTTTTTCATATTTTGGTACATTATTTTTTCCATATTCTCCATTCTCGTCTTCTCCAACATACGCTGGTACCCACACAAATTGGTTTCCTTCTTTATCTTCTATTACAAGTCCATCATTCCATCCATCTACTGTTTTTCCGTCACTTGATTTCCAACTTGCTCCATCATTTGATGTTTTAAACCCTACTGGTATTACTGGGTTATTATATGTAGATTTTTCACCTGTTATTGTTTTATTTTCTTTTCCTTCAGTATTATCTAACATACCAAATTGTTTTTGCATTTGTATGGCTAACTCATCTATTTGTTTTATTTCGTCTTCTGCTTTTGATTGATATAAATTTACTGCTCTTTGTGAATTTTCTATTATTCCTGTTTGTAACAATATACTTAATGTTACTCCTGCTAGTATTAGCAATACTATTATTGTTATTACTAATGCAATTAAAGTTATACCTTTTTCTTTAAATTGCTGTTTTTTCATTTTTAAAGCTCCCTTCTTTTGTATTTTTACTTGCAATTTTATTTTATATAAACTTTAATAAGTTGTCAATAGTTTTTTTAATTTTTGTTGCATTTCAAATGAATTTTCCGGATTTTTTAGTTATATTTTGCAATTAATGCCTTTATTTTTATTCCCTCATTTGAAAACATTTCTTCATGTTCTGTCATTATATTATTTTCAAAAATATCTTCATTATGTAAGTCGTAAGTTTTCTTTACTATTTCAAACCCAGTATTTTTAAAATATTCTATACTTTCATTAAATAAATCATCATCATCTGTTTTAAAATATATTTCTCCATTTTTCACTAATATTTTTTTGTAATTTTCTAATTGAGTTGGATATGTTAATCTTCTTTTTTTATGTTTTGATTTTGGCCATGGATTACAAAAATTTATATATATTCTTTCTACCTTATCTTTTTCTTCTTCAAATATTAGCATAATTCTTTCTACATCGTGTCTAACTAAGTAAATGTTATTTACTTTTTTATTCTGTTTTTCAAATTCTAATTCTACATTTCTTTTGGCTAATCCTAACATCGTATCTATAATATCTACTGCTATATAGTTTATATTTGAATTTTTTACAGATAGTTGAGAAATAAATTTTCCTTTTCCACAACCTAATTCTAAATGTATTGGGTTGTTATTATTAAATTTTTCTTTCCATTTTCCTTTAAATTCTTCCCCATTTTTTATATAAAATCTACATTCATTTAGTTCTTTATCAGTCCATTTTCTTTTTCTAATTCTCATTTTATTTCCTACTTTTCTTAAATTTATAGACATAATTGTATCATAAATTTTGCTTTAAATCAATTATTATCAACTTGAACTTTTTAGATAAATTTAGTATAATTTTTAAACAATAACTTTTATGAGGGGAAAAAATTGAGATTAGATTATAAAATAATAGATTCAAAATATGAAAATGTAAAACAAGTTTTAAAAATTGAATTTGGTATTTCAGATAGATTACTTTTACGTTTAAAAAATAATAAAAAAATATTTGTTAATGATAATATTGCATTTGTAAATGATAAAGTAAAATTAAATGATATTATTTCTGTATTAATTGATTTTGAGGAGGATAATTCAAATATTGTTCCAACTAAAATGGACTTAAAGATTGTTTATGAAGATGATTTTATGCTTATATTAAATAAACCTGCTGGTATTGCTATACACCCTTCTTGTATGCATTTTGATACAAGTTTATCTAATGGTGTTAAATATTATTTTGATTCTATAAATTTAAAAAAGAAAATTAGACCTATTAATAGATTAGATAAAGATACCTCAGGTTTAGTTATTTTTGCAAAGAATGAATACATTCAAGAATGTTTAGTAAATCAAATGAAAAACAAATTATTTAAAAAAGAATATTTGGCTATTTTAAATGGTACATTAGAAAAAAATAAAGGAACTATTAATGCTCCTATTGCTCGTGAAAATAATAGTATTATAAAAAGATGTGTTCGTGAAGATGGTGATGTTTCTATTACTCATTATGAAGTTATTAAAAATTTAGATAACATATGTTTAGTTAGATTTATGTTAGAAACTGGTAGAACACATCAAATTCGCGTTCATAGTGCTTATATTGGACATTCTATTGTTGGTGATACCTTATACGGAGTTTCTTCTAATTTAATTTCTAGACAGGCTCTACATAGTTGTAAATTGGAGTTTATTCACCCAATTTCAAAAGAAAAAATGTGTTTTGAAATTGAGTTACCTAATGATATGAAATTATTACTAAAAAAAGAAATTGATAAATCTTAAAATTAAGATTTATCAATTTCTTTTTTAGTAAATCTATAAGCCGGGTTCTGTCGTGAATAGTCATTTATCTAGTACATATATTACTATATGTCTCAAGCCACCAGTTCTAGAAGGCGACGAGCAGTCTTAATCTTCTATTTTAGGTGTTGCTCCAGGTGGGGTTTACACAGCCTACTATGTCACCATAATAGCGGTGAGC
>CANQOW010000010.1 GCA_947625545.1 uncultured Clostridia bacterium | reverse complement strand
TAGACATCATTAAAGAAATAAGATTAAAACTTCCAGATGAATTAAAACAAGCAAAATGGATAAAAGAGGAAAGAAATAGAATAATTGTTGAGGCACAAAAAGAAGCAGAGGGAATTGTTAAAGAAGCAGAAAATAGAATTATTGCAATGATTGATGAACACGAAATTACAAGAAAAGCATATGACCAAAAAGCAGAAATAATTGAAGCAGCAAATGAAATGTCTAGAGAAATATCTCAAGGTACAAAAGATTATGCTGATAATTTATTAGAAAAAATTGAAATAGCGTTAGAGGATGCTTTAAAAACAATACAAAATAATAGAAAAGAATTAAAATAAATATGTTTATGGGGCGGACTATTTTTTAAGTTCGCCTTATAATAATATTTTACATATTAGGAGGATATACAACAAATGGCAAAAACAAAATCAAAAAAAAGAAGAAAGAAGAAGAATGGAATAAATTTATCTGTAATAACAATGTTTATATTAAGTATATTGTTTTTAATTTTAATATATACAAATTCAGGATATATTGGGGAAACATTAAGTCCAATACTTGGTGGAATGGTAGGTTGGATAAAATATGTGATTCCAATAGGAATGTTTTTAATTACTATACATATGGCTAGTAAAGATAAAGAATATTTAGTTTCAAAATTGATACAATATGGTATTTTATTAATGTGTATTACTTCAACAATTACAATATTTCAAATATCAAAAAAGAACTTAAATATAAATGACGATTTTACAGATGTAGTTTCACAAGCATACGAATTAGGAGAAAAAAATATTGGTGGTGGAGCAATAGGCGCAATAGTTGCAGTACCATTAGAAAAATTATTAGGTTCTCTTGGGGCTGTTATATTATCTATTGGTGTTGCAGTAATTTTAACAATATTTATATTTGGAATCCAACCAGCAGAAATTTTTGATTTAATTAAAGAGAAAATTAATGAAAGAAAAGAATATGAATATGAAGAAGATGATGAGGAAGAAGAGGAAGAACAAGTTAAGCCAATAAAACAATCTTCTAAAAAGCTAAAAAGAAGCAAAATTCAAGATATAGTACCAGAAGATGATGAAGATGAACAAATAAAAATTAATATAAAAGAAAATAAAAAAGAATTAAAAAAATATGACCATTCAAAAGATGATTTAGATATACCATTATCTTCAATGAATATTAATAAAGTAAATGAAAAACAAAATAATATTGAAGAAGATTTGTTTAAAACAGTTGAAGAAAAGAAAGAAGATAAAACAAAACAAGAAATGGTATTTGAACATTTACCATTAGAAGAAGAAGACGAAAATTACGAATTTCCACCAATAGATATACTTACACAACCTAAAAATAAAAATATGAAGGGTGGAGAAAAGGCTATTACAGATAATGCTATGAGATTAGCAAAGACTTTAAAAAGTTTTGGAGTTTCTGCTAAAGTTGAAAGCGTTTCAGTCGGACCTGCAATTACAAGATATGAATTAAAACCAGCAGAGGGTGTTAGAGTTAGTAAAATAGCAAATTTAGCAGATGATATTGCACTTAATTTAGCGGCAACAAGTATAAGAATTGAAGCACCAATACCTGGAAAACAAGCAGTAGGAATTGAAGTACCAAATAAAGAAAATGAAGTGGTACATTTAAGAGAAATTATAGAGTCAAATAAATTTCAAGATAGTTCATCAAAATTAGCATTTGCATTAGGAAAAGATGTTGCAGGTGAAGATGTTGTTACAGATATTGCAAAAATGCCTCATGTTTTAATTGCAGGAAGTACAGGTTCTGGTAAAAGTGTTTGTATAAATACTCTTGTTACAAGTATATTATATAAAGCAAAACCAAATGAAGTTAAACTTGTAATGATAGACCCTAAGGTTGTTGAATTATCTGTATATAATGGTATTCCACACTTATTAATTCCAGTTGTAACAGACCCTAAGAAAGCAGCAGGTGCTTTATCTTGGGCAGTTCAAGAAATGGTAAACAGATATAGTTTGTTTGCAGGAAAAGGTGTTAGAGATATAAAAGGATATAATGAAGCAGTAGAAAAAGAAGAAGGTGTTGGTAAATTACCACAGATAGTTATAATAATTGATGAGTTGGCAGATTTAATGATGGTTGCAGCAAAAGATGTTGAAGATGCAATTTGTAGATTAGCACAAATGGCAAGGGCAGCAGGAATGCATTTAGTTATTGCTACACAAAGACCTTCAGTTGATGTAATTACTGGTATAATTAAAGCAAATATACCATCAAGAATTGCATTTGCAGTTTCTTCACAAGTAGATTCAAGAACAATATTAGATATGGTTGGTGCTGAAAAATTACTAGGAAAAGGTGATATGTTATTTTATCCAACAGGAGCATCAAAACCTACTAGAGTTCAAGGTGCATTTGTTTCAGATAAAGAGGTAGAAAGTTTAGTAGAATTTTTGAAAAAAGACGGAGAAGCATCATATAATGAAGATATTTTAGAATCTATAGAAAAAGCAAATAGCACAGATAAAGAAATTGATGAGCAGAATGATGAAGATGATTCAGACCCATTTTTACCTGAAGCAATAGAAACTGTAATTGAAACAGGACAAGCATCTACATCATTTATACAAAGAAGATTTAAAGTAGGTTATGCAAGAGCAGGAAGAATTATGGATCAGATGGAGGCTCGTGGAATTATTTCAGGATATGAGGGAAGCAAACCAAGACAAGTTTTAATGTCAAAAGAAAGATGGGCAGAATTAAAAATGTCTCCATCAACAACTTCTAATGAAGAAACAATAGATGAATAAATTAATAAAGTACTAAAGAAGGAGGTAATAAATGAAAAATTATAACAATGAATTAGAAATAATTTTAGAAAAAAAGTCGTTTTCAGTTGATGTGAAAAATATTCTTTTAAATATGTTATATAAAATAGAAACCTCTTATGAAGATTATTTTACTGTAAAAAGAAATGTTGAAGAAAAAAAAATTTTTATTGAAAAAATACTAAATACAATCGAAGAATGTAATGAAATTACTTTGATGAAAACTTCACAAGATGAAGATAAAGATAATATTTATACAAAATTTAAAATTGATAAAGAAAATAATAAAATAGAAGTGTATCCAAATGAAGAAGCAATGTTATATGCTTTAAATAATTTTAAAGTTATAAAAATGTACTTAAATGATGATTATAAATTAATTAGGCATTCATTACCAAAAATATTAAATTTAGGTATAGAAATAAATAATACAGAAATAATTAGAGATTTTGATGCTTGGTCTTGGAATGTACAAACAGATGAAATAAAAAGTATAGAAGCCAATTTAGTATATCAAAATATTCAAATATTATTAGGCTATAAGAAATTAAATGAATTATTAGAAAATAAAGAATTAAAAACTACTCTTTTACCAATAGAAAAATGTTTAGAAGAAATGTATGGTAAAGAAAATACAGAAATTCTTTTAGAAACAATATATAAATTATCAATAATTGTAGATATAAAAAAAGATGAAGAAGAAAGAATAAGATTGCTTGAGGAAAAGGAAAGAATAGAAAAGGAATTTTTAAGATTAGATAATAAAACCACATTACTTGAAGACATAGCAAATAAAAAGAAAAAAATATTAAATAAAATAAAAGAAATTGATATTATTTTAAATAATAATGAAAAATTACTAGAGGAATATAAAAAAAGAAATGAAAAATTATCAGAACATAGTAAAATATTTAGTTTAAGTCATTTTTCAGAGATTTTACAAAGGGAAAGAAACCAAGAATTAGAAAAAATTGATAAATATAATAAAATGATAGATCCTAAAAATTATACATTCAATAAGATAAATTTTGAGAAGCAATTAAGTATATTAAAAGATATAAACTTTGAAGAAAAGAATAAAAATACAACTTCTAAATTGATTGTTAAGTTACAAGAAATCTTTTTAGATTGTTTTAATATTCAAATTAATAATGTGGATAATAAAAAAGATTTAATAAATTTAATGTATATTTTTAGATATTATATTTTTTTACCTATTGATAAAAATAAAAATATAAAAGATTGTAAATCATTGAAAAACAAATTGTTAAATCTTGAAAAAAATTTAGTTGAAAAATTATATTTAGCTAAAATTGTAAATAGAAATATTGATTTTAATATTATTGATAGTATATTTTATACTAAAATTATTTCTTTAGAAAATATTGAATTTGAAATAGAAAGTAAAAATGAAAACAATTATTTAATTTTATTTGATGAAGAAACTATTGCAGAAAAGATAGAAATAAACGATATTGATATAAGCAAACTAAAATTGAATAAAAAGATGAAATTATTTAATTAATTACTTTAAAAACATTCAAATGAGGAGGGTATATGAAAGTTACTTTTTTAGGTGCTGTAAAAACTGTTACAGGTTCTAATTTTTTAGTTGAGGGTGCAGGAAAAAAATTTTTAGTAGATTGTGGTATGTATCAAGGCAGTTCTGCATTAGAAGAAAAAAATGATGATGCATTTGATTTTAATATTTCTGAAATAGATTTTATGGTATTAACGCATGCACACATAGACCATTCAGGAAGAATTCCAAAATTATATAATGAGGGATATAGAAACCCTATAATTGCAACAAAAGCAACTTGTGATTTGTGTAGTATAATGTTACCAGATAGCGGACACATTCAAGAAATGGAAATTGAATGGAAAAATAGGAAAAGAAAAAGAGAAGGAAAACAAGAATTGTTACCTTTATATACAGCAGAAGATGCTATAAAATGTTTAGAAATATTTAAGCCTGTAAAATATGATGAAATTATTGAAATTGATGAAAATATTAAATTAAGATTTAATGATGCAGGGCATATGTTAGGTTCTAGTATTATAGAAATATGGGTGACAGAAAATGAAAAAACAGAAAAGATTGTTTTCACAGGTGATTTAGGAAATAATGATATACCATTATTATCATCTCCAACAATGATAGAATCAGCAGATTATTTAGTAATGGAATCAACTTATGGAAATAGGTTACATGTAAGAAATGATAGTAAAGCAGAATTATTTTTAAATATTGTATCTGAAACTATAGATAAAGGTGGAAGTGTTGTAATACCTTCTTTTGCAGTAGGAAGAACACAAGAAATTTTATATGAATTAAATAAATTGAAAGAAAAAACAGATGATGAAGAATTTATAAAAAAATATAAAAAATTAATGCAGACACCTGTTTATGTGGATAGTCCACTTGCAATTTCTGCAACAGAGGTTTTTAATGAAAATAAAGATTTATTTGATTATGATGTACAAGAAGCAATTAAAAGAGGAGATAATCCGTTAGAATTTCCGGGTTTAAAATTTACAAGAACTGCAGAAGAATCTAAACAGTTAAACGAAATGAGTGAACCTTCAATAATAATTTCTGCAAGTGGTATGTGTGATGTAGGACGTATTAAACATCATTTAAAACATAATTTGTGGAATCCTAATAGTACGATATTATTTGTTGGTTACCAAGCACCGGGAACTTTGGGTAGAAAAATTGTTGATGGTGCAAAAAAAGTAAAAATATTTGGTGAAGAAATTGCTGTAAATGCGAGAATAGAATATATAGAAGGTTATTCAGGACATGCAGATCAAGAATGGTTATTAAATTTTATATATTCGTTTTTCACAAAACCAAAACATATATTTTTAGTACATGGGGAAGAAGAAGGTCAAGAGGTTTTACGTGATAAAATAATTGAAACAACTAATATTCCTGTAACAATACCAGATTATGGAGAGGAATATACTTTATATGATGGTAAAACAGAATTAACATCACAAAAACAAGAAAAGAAAGAGAAAAAATATAGATATTTAAGATTAGAATTGATAGATAGAATAGAAACTTTAAAAGAAGAAATTGAAGATATGTCTTCTTTTGTAAAAGAGGATATTAAAAATGATACTACATCAGATGAAAAATTAGAGAGTATTAATAATAAAATTAAAGAACTAGAAAGAAAAATCTTAGAAATTGTAGAAGAGTAAGAAACAAAAGGGAGAGAATAGAAATAAAATGAAATATTATAATGATGCCATAATAGGAAATAAAAATGTTAGAGCAAGTTTTTCAAAAAAAGGAGAATTACTTAGATTGACATATCCAAATCCTGAATATAAACAATTTATTGATTATTTTAAAACAGGAGTTGTAATTAATGATTCAAATATAATTTATTTACATGATGATGTAAATAATGCGTATAATCAATATTATTCAGAAAATACAAATGTATTAAATACTGAAATAATAAATACTTATTTTAATTTAAAAATTACACAAATAGATTTTGTACCTATAAAAGAAAATATTTTGGTAAAAAAATATATATTAAAAAATGAAAATAATATAGATTTATCTGTAAAATTTTTAATTCATTCAAAATTACTTACAAACGATAATAATTTTGTTGGTGCAAGAGTTATAGATAATGGAATTGTGCAATATAATCATGATTATAATATTGCAATATTATCAGGTAAAAATAAATTAAGTAGTTACCAAATTAATGATAGTATAAATACTATTCATTCTGGAAACATTAGTGATAAAGATTATATTGGTATGTCTTCTGATTCAAGTGTTAGTTATAATTTTGATGCATTAAAACCGGGAGAAAGTGTATCATTTGATATTTTAGTTTTTGTAAATGATAATAAAGAAAAATATAAATTATCTGAAATAGAAAATGAAATTGAAAGAATTAAAAAAATTGATTATAGTGTTGAATTAAAAAATACTAAAAATTATTGGAGAAAGTATGTAAAAACTCACAGTTCATTACAATTAAATATTTCAAATGAGGAGTATAAGCAAAAAATAGAAAAAATTTATAATAGAACTATATTGTTATATCCTTTATTAATTAATGATGTAACAGGGGGTATTCAAGCAGCATTTGAAGTAGATGAAAAATTAAATAAATGTGGTAGATATGCATATTGTTGGCCAAGAGATGCTGCATTTATTACAAAGGCTTTTGATATTTTAAAAATGGAGAAAGAAACTGAGAAATTCTATAAACATTTTTGTAAAAATACACAAAGTAAAAATGGAATGTGGGAGCAACGTTTTTACACAGACGAAAGATTAGCACCTTGTTGGGGCTATCAAGTTGACGAAACTGCAAGTGTAATTTATGGAATTTATGAACATTATGAATCTACAAAAGAAATAAAATTTTTAAAAGATAATTTAAGAATGGTAGAAAATGCTTTAATATTCTTAGAAAAATATATTGATGATATATTATCAAATGAGCATAAATTACATGTAAGTTATGATTTATGGGAAATGTGTGAAGGAATACATCTATATTCATTAGCAAGTATTTTTTCAGCATATCAATGTATGATAAAAATTTACAATATTGTTAATGACGAATTTAAAAATAATAGATTAAAACAAGAACAAATTGCAAAACAATTAAATAAAATTGAAAAAGATTCTGTTTTAATTAAAGATTATATTTTAAAAAATTTATATGATAATGATAGAAAATGTTTTGTTAGAAATACACAAGATAAAAAAATGGATATAAGTATTTTAGGTGCAGTTGTGCCTTTTAAAATGTTTTCACCAAAAGAAAAAAATATTTTAAATACAGTTGAAACAATAAATATGTCATTAAGAACATATACTGGTAGTTATAAAAGATTTGAAGATGACCATTATATGAATGGAAATCCTTGGGTAATTGCTACTTTATGGATGGCTTTATATTATATAGAATTAGAGAAATATAATGATGCTAAGAAATGTCTAGATTTTGTAATAAGAACAAGTACAGAACACGGATTTTTAGCAGAGCAAATAGATAATGATACTTTAAAACCAATTTGGGTGTATGGATTAGGTTGGTCTCATGCTATGTTTGTAATTGTTTTAGATAAGTTAAATAAATTGGGCAAAATATAAATTATATTTTATAAAAATTAGGGTAGAATAATAGTATATTTTATTTTAGGAGGATTTTATTATGGAAAATAATTATCAACAAAAAATAAATTGTACTGTTCATACTTGTAAATATAATGATACTCAATGTCAAAAATGTAATTTACAACAAATAATAGTAGAACCTATGCAAGATTGTAATACTAAACAAGCAGATGAATCTATGTGCGGAAGTTACGAATATAACGAAGATTAATAAAAAAAGATGTTAATGAATTTTTAAATTTATTAACATCTTTTTTTAAAATATTATTTTTCTTTACTAATTTCAGCATATTTTTTTAATTTTTCATAAACTAAATAATTAATAGTTCCAGAAGGGAAGTGACCGAATTTATCTTTTTTGCCTGCTGGTACTCCTGTTAGTATTTCAATACCTTCATCAATAGAAGAAACAGCATATATATGAAATTTTTCGTTCTTTACGGCATCTACAATTTCATCTTTTAAGTTTAAATTCATTACATTTTGAATAGGTATCATTACTCCATGACTTCCATCTAAACCACGCATTTTACATACTTGATAAAATCCTTCAATTTTTTCATTAACACCACCAATAGGTTGAATTTCTCCTTTTTGATTTACAGAACCAGTAACTGCTATTGATTGATTTATAGGTACATTTGATAAACTTGAAAGTAGAGCATATAATTCTGTACTAGATGCACTATCTCCATCAACACCATTGTATAATTGTTCAAAACATATACTAGCAGTTAATGAAAGTGGTATATCTTGTGCAAACATTTCACCTAAATATCCATTTAAAATAAATACACCTTTTGAATGTGTTGAACCAGATAGAGCAACTTCTCTTTCAATATTAATTATTCCTGTTTTACCAGTAAAAGTATTTGCAGTAATTTTAGCAGGTTTTCCAAATGTGTAATTTCCAATAGTCATAACAGTTAAACCATTTATTTGACCTACTTTAAATCCTGATGTACTAATTAAAAGAGTATTTTTTTCTATCATTTCATTATATTTTGCATCATATTTTTTTACTCTATCAATTCTTTCTGCTAGAGCCTTATCAACGTATTCTGCGGTAACAATTTTGGCTTTTGCCATTTTTGCCCAAGTACAAGATTCTCCAATGATTTCTGCTAAATCGTTAAATCTTGTAGACAATTTTTCTTTATCATCAGCAATTCTTGAAGAATATTCAATTATTCTTGCAACAGCACTTTTATCTAAATGTAATAATTCTTCTTGTTCGCAGAAAGAGTGAATAAATCTTGCTAATTTTTCAATGTTTTCATTTGTTTTTGGTGCATCATCTTCAAATTCTACTTTTATTTTAAATAACTTTCTAAAATCAGAATCCATAGATAATAAAGTGTGGTAAACATTTGAACTTCCAATTAAAATAACTTTTAAATCTAATGGGATAGGTTCAGGTTTTAATGAAACCATAACCATTGGTGCACGTTGCTCTGCAGAGTTATCTATTGTTAATTCTTTAATACGTAATGCTTTTTTTAATGCTGCATAACATGCAGGATTTTCAAGTAAATCTTTTGCTTGAAAAATTATATATCCACCATTTGCAATATGCAATAATCCTGGTTTAATCATTGTAAAATCTGTTTTTAAAGCACCAAAATAATTTTCATATTCTAATTTTCCAAAAATATTAGTAAAAGAATAGTTTGAGTCCATTATGACTGGTGCACCTTCTAATTTACTATTATCTACAAATAAATTTACTCTATAATTATTCCAAGGTTTAGGTGGTTCTTGATGAGGACCATTCATATTTGGTTGACTACTATTATTTTTTTCATTATTTATGAAATGTGTGATATTTTTTAATATATCTTGTTTTATATCATCTAGAAATTTATTTATTTTTTTATTTCTTTTATATATTGATTTTATATAATTTATATGAATATTTACTGTAAGTAAAGCAACATTTGATTGCCATTCTTCAACTTTTTTGTCTGATAATCTTTCTATATTTTTAATTTCACCTATAACAGCCATTATTTGTTCTTGAACTATACTTGATTTACTTTCAAATTCTTGTTTGATATTTTCATCTAATTTTTCAAATTCTTCTTCTTGTAATGCCTTTCCATTGTAAACAGGCATCATATATATACCATTTTGAGTTGTTTTTATCTCAAAACCATATTTTGATGCTTCTTTATTTAAGTTTTCTAATAGTATAGAACGTTTTTGTTCAAAATCTTGTTTTATTAAACTCTTTTCCTTTTCAAAATCGTCATTACTAAAAGTTGTACTAATATCTTTTTTGATGTCTTTTATAAAACGTTCCATATTTTCTTTAAATTCTTTACCTTGTCCTGCTGGAAGAGATACTGCTATTGGTTCATTAGGATTGTCAAAATTATATATATAACACCAATCGACAGGAGTTTTTTGCTTTTTACATATTTTATCTAGATAATTCTTTGTGTATCTAGTTTTTCCAACTCCACTAGGACCTTCTAAGAATAGATTATAACCTTTTATATTAACATTTAAGCCAAACTCTAAGGCTTTAATTCCACGTTCTTGACCAATTCCCTCATTAATTGGTTCTAAATCTGCCGTTGTTTCAAAATTCATTTTGTCTGTACTACAAAAACTTTTTAAATCTTTATAAGATAGTTCATTTTTTTTCTTCATAAGTATACTCTCCTTTATATTTCATATGTTTTTCTGCATTAATATAGCATTATCTATGTTATTATAATATTTTTTTCTAAGACCAATTTGCTTAAAACCAAATTTTTCGTAAAGTTTAATTGCATTAGTATTTTTTTCATTTACTTCAAGTGTGATATATTCTATATTTTTATTATTTGCAAAAGATATTAAATTATCTAAAATTTGAGATGCAATTCCTAAATTTCTTTTTTCTTTTTTGGTAACAATATAATTTAATTGCATTTCAGTTAATATTTGATAAATTCCACCAAAACCAACTATTTCTGAATCGATTTTTGCAACAACATAGTAGGTATTTGGGTTTTCTAATTCTTGTTTAAAAGTTTCAACTGTCCAAAAATTATCAAAATCGGAATATAGAATTTGAGATATTTTTAATAAATCTTCAACATTCATTTGTTCAATTTGTAGATTCATTTTTTTCCTCCAAAGTTAATTCTGCGCTTGATTTTTTTAAATACAATGGAGTTATATTTGAAAAATCTGATTTATTTTTATTAAAAGTGTTGAAACTTGCAATTCCAACATTTATAGCGTTTAATTTATTACAAGAAGAATCTTGAAAAAATTGTGCGTTATTATTTAATTCAAATTCTATCATATTTTTATAAACTATGCTACCATTTCCGACAAAAAAAATTTTTTTATTTAAAAATTTTTCTGTTTTTAAATATTGTAGTAAATTATTTATATTATTGAAATTAAATTCACCAATTTTAGTTTTTTCATCATCATTTTTAAAAATACCATAATAAACATTATCATTTTTGGCATCAATTATTGAACAAATAAAATCAGTATCACTTTTAACATTGTATGTTAGTGCTTCTAAAGAACTAATACCAATAATTGGTTTTAAGGTTACATCTCTAAAAGCCTTTATAGTTGATATTCCAATTCGTATTCCTGTAAAAGAACCGGGACCTTTATCGCAAGAATATAGATCAATATCTTTTAAACTTAAATTAGTATCATTAAGTATTTGTTCTATTAGTGGCATTAAATTTTGTGAATGTGTATTTCCATTTTCTAAGTGTAATTCTTTTATAACTTTATTATCTTCTAGTATTGCAACAGAACATATTTCAGATGCCGTTTCTAAACTTAAAATTTTCATTAATTTTATTCTCCTATTTTGTTTTCTTAATTGTACATTAATATATGAAATTTGTAAATAAAAAATGAAATTTTTTGTTTTAAAAATTAATATGATGTAGAAATTTGTCGAAATATTTTTGTTGACATTATAAAAAAAATGTAGTATATATATATTAATAATTTTAAATTCATTTACAACTTAGTTTTTTACAATATGTTTAATTTTATTAATTTTTTCAAAATATTTATTTTCTTAATTTATCAAGTAAAGAAAAAAATAATTTAATGGAGGTGAAAATTTTTAAAAAAATGTATTGATTTTTTATTGACAAAATGATACAATTATTTTACTAAAAAACAAAAAAGGAAAAGGAGGAAACTTATGGAAGAAAAAATTTTAAATGCAATTTATAACTTAAAAGAAGATCTTAAACAAGACCTAACTGAAGTTATTGAAGAAAAATTAGAGGAAAAATTAGAGGAAAAGTTAGAGGTAAAATTAGAAGAAAAATTAGATAAAAAGTTAGATGAAAAGTTAGAAGAGAAATTAGAAGAAAAATTAGATAAAAAGTTAGAAGAGAAACTAGAAGAAAAACTAGAGAAAAAGCTAGATGAAAAATTAAAAGTAATAAATGTAAGGCTAGATAATATAGAAAAAAGATTAGATAGTTTAGAACAAGAATTAAAGAATACAAATGCAAGAATTGATAATTTAGAAGTAAAAGTAGATAATATAGAACAAGAGTTAAAGAAGACAAATGCAAGAATTGATAATCTAGAGGTAAAAGTAGATAACATAGAACAAGAGTTAAAGAAGACAAATGCAAGAATTGATAATCTAGAGGTAAAAGTAGATAACATAGAACAAGAGTTAAAGAAGACAAATGTAAGAATTGATAATTTAGAAGTAAAAGTAGATAAATTAGAAGAAAAGGTAGATAAAATTGTAGAGTCTAATAATAATTTAAAAATAAATCAAACTTCAATGTTAGAAATGCAAACTCATATGCTTAAAGAAATAAAAGAAATCAAAAAAGAGGTAAAAGATAATAAAGAGAGTTTTGATAATAAATTTAAGAAGCTAATAGATTTACAGATTCTTATGTTAAATAAAGAAATGGTATGCAAAAATGAAATAATAGAAGAAATTCAAAATTTAAATAATAGAATGGATGATGGATTTTATGTTGTAACTTAATACTTGTTAAAAAAAATTTTTTGTGATAATATATAATCAATCTAAAAATTGGTGGTGATAAAACTGCAAGAACTAGAAAAAGACGTAAAATACGTAAAAGGTGTTGGACCAAATAGAGTACAATTATTAAATAAATTAGGTATATATACACTAAAAGATTTGATTACATATTATCCAAGAGAATATGAAGATAGAGGAAAAACAATAAAAATATATAAATTAGAAGATGAAACAGAAAGTTTAATAGAAGCAATTACTATTTCAAATGTAATAGAAATACATACAAAAAAAAGAAATATGACAATGTATAAACTAACTGTGAAAGATGATACTGGTATATGCAATATAATTTGGTATAATAAAAGTTATCTAAAAACTATATTTAAAATAGGTCATAGATATAATTTTTATGGTAAAGTAAAAATTAAAAATGGAAATATAGAAATGATAGAACCTACATTTGATATAAATGGGCAAAACAATAATACAGGAAAAATAATACCACTATATCCATTAACTTGGAATTTATCTCAAAATACGATTAGAAAAATAATAAAAAATGGTTTAGATTCAATAGAAGATAAATTAATTGAAACATTGCCAGATTATATTTTAAAAGAAAATAACTTGTGTGATATAAATTATGCAATAAAAAAAATACATTTCCCAGAAGATTTTAATGAATTTAAAATAGCAAGAAATAGGTTGGTATTTGAAGAATTATTAAAAATGCAATTATTGTTATTATCATTAAAAAGTAATGCAACAGAAATAAATGGAATTCAATTTAGTAATAAAATAAAGATTAATGATATAGTAGATAAATTACCATTTAAACTTACCAATGCACAAAATAGAGTATTAAAAGAAATAGAGCAAAATATGGAATCTACTAAAACAATGAATAGATTGTTACAAGGAGATGTTGGTTCTGGAAAAACAATAGTATCTATACTTGCGGCTTACAAAGCAGTAAAAACAGGATATCAAGTAGCAGTAATGGCACCAACATCAATACTTGCAACACAACATTTAGAATCATTTGAAAACATTCTTTCAGAATATGGAATAAGATGTAAATTATTAATTGGAAACACTACTGCAAAAAATAAGCAAATAATTTTAGATGAATTAAAAGAAGGTAAAATTGATATTATAATTGGAACACATACATTAATTGAAGAAAAAGTTCAATTCAAAAATTTAGGATTTATTGTAACAGATGAGCAACATAGATTTGGAGTAAAACAAAGAAATATATTATCAGAAAAAGGAAACAATCCTGATGTACTTGTTATGTCTGCAACACCAATACCAAGAACATTAGCATTGATTTTATATGGAGATTTAGATATATCTATTATAGATGAACTACCACCAAATAGAAAGAAAATAGAAACTTATGCGGTTACAAAACAATTAGAAGATAGAATTAATATATTTATAAAAAAACATATAGATGAAGGAAGACAAGCATATATTGTATGTCCATTAGTTGAAGAAAATGAAGATATTAAAGCAGAAGCGGTAATGAGCATAATAGATAAATATAAAAATGATATTTTTAAAGATTATAAAGTAGAATACATATATGGAAAAATGAAACAAAAAGAAAAAGATGGCATTATGGAAAACTTTAAAAATGGAAAAATAGATATTTTAATTTCAACAACAGTTATAGAAGTAGGTGTAAACGTACCTAATGCAAGTATAATGGTTATTGAAAGTGCACAAAGATTTGGACTTGCTACTTTACATCAATTAAGAGGAAGAGTTGGTAGAGGAGAATATAAATCTTACTGTATATTAAAATATGAAGGAAATTCAGAACTAATAAGAAAAAGAATGAAAGTAATGACAAGTACAACTGATGGATTTTTAATTTCAGAAAAAGATTTGGAATTAAGAGGTGCAGGAGATTTCTTTGGTACAAAACAACATGGATTACCAGACTTTAAAATTGCAAATTTATTTGAAGATATAACAATATTAAAAAAAGTACAAGCGATAGCAACAAAAATAATCAATGAAGATAAATTTTTGGAAGAAGAAAAAAATGAAAAATTAAAGAAAATGTGTGAACAAAAAATTTTATTATAAAAAAAATTAAAAAAAGTGTTGACAAAAATTTTTTTTAGTATATAATAAGTAAAAACAAACGTATGTTTTATAAATTTAGGAGGTTTTTTATGAGTACAGAGAATACAGAAAAAAGAAAAGCATTAGAAATGGCTATGAGCCAAATAGAAAAACAATTTGGAAAAGGTTCAGTAATGAAATTAGGAGAATTTCAAGCAATGAATGTTGAGGCAATACCAACAGGAGCATTAGGATTAGATATAGCATTAGGAATTGGAGGAGTACCTAGAGGAAGAATAATAGAAATATATGGACCAGAATCTTCTGGTAAAACAACACTAGCATTACATATAATAGCAGAAGCACAAAAAACAAATGGTGAAGCAGCATTTATAGATGCAGAGCATGCATTAGACCCTGTATATGCAAAACATTTAGGAGTAGATATAGATAATTTAATTGTATCACAACCAGATACAGGAGAACAAGCGTTAGAAATAGCAGAAGCATTAATAAGAAGTGGAGCATTAGATGTTATAGTAGTAGATTCAGTTGCAGCATTAGTACCAAAAGCAGAAATAGATGGAGATATGGGAGATTCTCATATAGGTTTACAAGCAAGATTAATGTCACAAGCATTAAGAAAACTAGCAGGAGCAATAAATAAATCTAAAACAGTAATTATTTTCATAAATCAATTAAGAGAAAAAGTAGGAATAATGTTTGGAAATCCTGAAACAACAACAGGAGGTAGAGCATTAAAATATTATGCATCTGTTAGACTAGATATTAGAAAAGTAGAAAATATAAAACAAGATGGAGAAGTTATAGGAAATAGAGCAAAAGTTAAAATAGTAAAAAATAAGGTAGCACCACCATTTAGAGAAGCAGAATTTGATATACTATATGGAAAAGGAATATCAAAAGAAGGAAATATATTAGATATTGCAGTAAACTTAGAAATAATTGAGAAAAGTGGATCTTGGTTTAGTTATAAAGGCGAAAGAATAGGACAAGGTAGAGAAAATGTAAAAAAATATTTAGCAGAAAATCCAGAAGTAATGGACGAATTAGAAGCAAAAATAAGAGAAAACTTTTCACAAGCATTTGAAAAGAGTTTAGTTGATGATAATGATGAAGAAAAATTAGAAGAAAATGAAGAAGAATAAAAAATAATTGGAGAGAATATGAATTATTCAATCGAAGAATTTGATGAGGTTAAAACAAAAGTATTAAAATATATCTTATACAAAAAAAGAACAAAACAAGAAATAAAGCAAAAATTTATAAATTATGATAATAATTTAATAGAAGATATTATATCTTATCTTGAAGAAGCGGGCTATATAAATGACGAAGAATACATATCAAAAGCAATAAATGAATTTATAGCATTAAAAAACTTATCATTAAAAGAATTAAAATATAAATTACTATCAAAGGGAATTGAAAAAGATTTGTTAGAAAACTATATAGAAAATCATATTGAAGAATTAACACAATATGAAATAGATTCTATAAAAAAAATACTAATAAAAAAATCTAATCAAATTGAAGAAGAAGCAATTATAGAATACTTATTAAAAAAAGGTTTTAAAATAGATTTAATTAAACAAGCAATAGACGAAAGGTATAATGAAGATGAATAATATATTAACATTAGAAACTAATAAATATGCAATAAAAATAGAAAATTTTGAAGGACCATTAGATTTATTATGTCATTTGATAGATAAAAACAAAGTAAATATATATGATGTAAATTTAAGTGAAATAACAGACCAATATATAGAATACTTAAATGAAATGGAAAAAATGAATTTAGAAATAACAAGTGAGTTTATAATAATGGCATCAACATTATTATACATAAAATCTAAAGGGTTATTGCCAACAACACAAGAAGATGATGAAAGTGAACTAACAGAAGAAGAACTATTAAGAAGAATAATTGAATATAAAAAATACAAAGAGATTACAAAAAAGTTAAAAGAAAATTATGAAATTTATAATAAAAGATTCTATAAATTCACTGATGTTATAGAATTACCAAAACAAAAACTTGAAAAAGAATATTCACCAGAAATTATACCAAATTTATATGCAGATATTATAGACAGAAATAATCAAAAAATAAATCAAAATGCAAAAAACATCGAAAAAATTGCAATTACAGAAACCTATACAGTAGGCAGTAAAGTTAAAGAAATGTTTAAAGAATTAATAAGAAAACCTAAATTTGTATTTAACAAATTATATACATTAAAAAAATGTAATAAATTAGAAGTAGTAACTGCATTTACAGGTTTACTAGAATTATCTAGAAGAAGTAAAGTTACAACTACACAAGAAGAACTTTTTGGAGATATTACAGTTGAAAAAGCAAAAAGAATAATAAGTTAAAAAATGGAAAAACTAATATTATAACAAATCAAAATTATAAAAATTGCTTAAATGGAGGTTTGTATATGATATTAGTTTTTTGTTATATAATTGGTATAATCTTAATAATTATAAGTTTGCTATTATTATCAACATTAAGAATAAATATAAATAATTTACAAATAAGTGTTATAGAAAAAGAAATAAAATTTGATTATGAATTATACTTATCACTTAATTTATTTAATAAAATTAAATATTTACAAATTAAACTCAATAAAGAAAAAATATCAAAAATGCAAATACAAAGTAAAATAAAACCAGACCAATTAGAAAAAATAAAACAAAATGCATCTAATAATAAGGAACAATTAAAAACAGTAATAAAAAGATTAAAAATAAAATTATCAAAAATTAACTTAAATATTGACATTGACACAAAAAATGTATTAGTAACAACAGGAATAGTTACTTTAACTTCAATAATAATATCAAATATATTAAGTAGGTTTGTAAAAGTAAACAAAAAGAATTATTACAAGTATAAAATAATTCCATCTTACAAAAATAAAAATATATTAAAAATAGATTTTAATTGTATAATTAATGTAAAAATGGTACATATTATCTATATAATATATATTTTATTAAAAAAGAGGAGAGATGGTAAAAATGAGCGAACATCCAATAGAAGGTCTTATGATTACAGCTATGAATAGCATTCAAGATATGGTAGATGTAAATACTATTATAGGAGAGCCAATAGAAACTACCAATGGAATTGTAATAATACCAATTTCAAAAGTATCATTTGGATTTGCAGCAGGTGGAAGTGAATTTAGAGGAGAAACAATAGATGAATACACTAAAAAAGATAAAGAAGAAGCAATACAATATAGACTACCATTTGGAGGAGGAAGTGGAGCAGGAGTTAATATAAATCCAGTTGCATTTTTAGTTATACAGGAAAGTACAGTAAAATTATTACCAGTAAATCATACTTCATCATTAGATAAACTATTAGACTATATTCCAGATTTAGTTGAAAAAGCAAATACAATAATTGATAAAACTATGCAAAATAAAAAAGAAGAAAATAAAAAAGAAGAAGTAAAAAATAGTACAAAAAATAATAAAGAAGAAGCACCAACAAGAAGTAAAAGAAGAAAGGTGCAAACAAGTAGAGATGATGATTATGAGATAGAATATGACGAAACTCCACCAACAGTTGGTAAGATTATAGAAGAATATGACGAAGAAGATGATTAATATTTTGTAATAAAATTTATATGAGCAAGTGATAAAGTATTTACAATCATTAAATAAAAAGAAAAATAGATATTTGAACAAAAAACAAATATCTATTTTTTAAGTTGTGTAAAAATATGAATCTAGGAGAGTTTTTTTGTTTAAGTTACATAAATTGACATCTTGGTATAAATTTGGTATAATAAAAATGTATCTAATGTTGGATATGATTTCAATCTGTTAAAATAATATTTATTTTTAGGAGGGACTAACTATGAAGACAACAACAGAAGTAGAAATCAAGGTTTCCGGTGCAAGGGTTACCAATGCAACGGTAATGACTGATGGTACTTGCAAATTAACCATTGAAGCGGCAAATGCAGTATCAAATGTAACAGAAGTGAAGGACAATGTGTTTGTCTTGGTTGAGGCATCCAAGCTTAGCCTGAATGATGAGTTCATGCAGTATGAGCCTGAGACTGATGAGGAACGTAAGTTCAAGCTTTTGCTTGAAAAAGCAATTAAAAGCGGATTGAAAGACTTTAAGCGTCCAAATTGTGACCCATCGTTTAACGAAGGTGGAATCTGCTATGAGTATGGTAAAGCTCCTGCTGTAGGTAAGTCGTATAACTGGTGGAATCAGGTTGCAAAGAAATTTAAGCCTGAGTATAATAGCCGGTTGGGAACAAAGACCGAGTATGTAGCATTCCTCGGAGTACTCATTAAGCAATTGGTAGAAATGGGGTGCTCTATAAAAAAGGCATGGGATGCAGTATGTAATAATTCCTTAGAGTCGAATGGTTGTAGAGCAATTTTCGGTATTTATGACTTGGTAAATTGCTACAGGATTTTGGCAGAAGATGAAGAAGCCGGTGGCTTTTGGATTGCGGGTTGTGACTACTATAACGTTTTCAAATTCATTCCGTTGGCTGAACTCCATCATTGCTTAGATCGGAATATGGATAACAGCGATGGCGTTGGTTGGCTTGTGCTTGATTAAGTAGCACTTACCAAAAGGAAACTTAAGCAGTGTGGAGTTCTCTAATGAGAACTCCACACTGCAATTTAAGAAAGAAGTAGTATTACTTAAAAAATTTGTTAATAAGAAAAAGTATGATATAATAAATGCAATATTAGACAAAGGGGACGGAGTTTTTGTCTTGCGAAAAAGTGGCAATAATTAAAAAAATATATAGAATGTTAAATAAATTACAATTTGATAAAAAGTAAATAATCCAGTCTAAAGGCTGTGTTTAAAGGCATTGCCTTAATTTTTTTTTGTAAAAACTATACTCTATATATAGAAGAAAAAAATAGTTTCATTTATTAAAATGTTAAAAAAATTTGCATATTAAAATTTATATAAATTGCAAAAAAATTTGCTAGACATATCAAATAAAATATTATAAAATTTAAAAAAAATGATATAGAATTTTTAAAGGAGGAAAATATGAAAATAGGAGATAAGATTTTAGAATTAAGAAAAAATACTAAAATGTCACAAGAAAAATTAGCAGAAAAATTAAATGTAACAAGACAAACAATATCAAACTGGGAATTAGGACAAACTTTACCAGATATTGAACAGACAAAAGAAATTTCAAAAATTTTTAACATTACGTTAGATGAATTAGTAGACAATGATGTAAAAGATGTCTTAGTAGAGAAGGTAAATAATACTCAAGAAGATGTTAATAAAATTGAAAAAAAATTGAAAATAATATTAAGTGCAATTATGTGTTTTATTATATTTTCAATTATTATAATGATAATTATTAGCTTTTACTTATTTACAAAAAGTGAAATTCCTAAGGAAACAAGAAACAATTTAGAACAACCGAAAGCAGTAGGAGTAATAGAAGTTAGAGGAATTCTAAATGGTGTTAGTACGATTTATGTAATGAGATATGATGAGAATGACAGAATTATAGAAATAAGTGGTGGTGGAGGTAGTAGCGATATAGAATTGAATAATATTTCAACTGATTCAGATATGTTTATGTTTAATTCAATAGATGGTTCATTGTTATATAGAAAATTTATAAATCACAATATTCAAGAAATTTTAGATTATATAAAAAAATATTATGAATATCATGGTGGGACATATGAGATAATTAATGAAAATGATAAAGATTATATATATGCGATAATATAAAAGTAACATATATTTTCAAAATTAATATTTTGTAATAAATTTATACTCCTTGAATAAATTTTATTAAAAATTAATTCAAGGAGGTTTTTATGTTAAAAAAAGGAAAAATACTAAAATATATAATTCTATTAGTAATAGTATTAAATACAATAAGTACATTTAGCATAGCAATAAGTGACCAATATATATGGTCAGGAGAAGAAGATACTACAGATTTATCAAAAACAGTACAAACAGCAGTACAGGAAGAAAAAAATTCATTAAAATTAGAATCAGGAGGAGCAATTTTAATAGAACAAAATACAGGAGAAGTATTATATTCATATAATGAACATGAAAAATTAAGACCAGCAAGTGTTACAAAAGTAATGACAATATTATTAATTATGGAAGCAATAGATAATGGACAATTAAATTTAACAGATAAAATACCATGTAGTGAAAATGCAAGTTCAATGGGAGGCTCACAAATTTGGCTAGATACAACGGAAACTTTAACAGTTGATGAAATGTTAAAAGCAATATGCGTTGTATCTGCAAATGATTGTACTGTTGCAATGGCAGAATATTTAGCAGGCTCTGAAGAAGCATTTGTAGATTTAATGAATCAACGTGCAAAAGAATTAGGAATGAATGATACAACATTTAAAAATTGTCATGGTATAGATGAAGATGGTCATGTAACATCACCTTATGATATTAGCATTATGGCAAGAGAACTTTTAAAAAATCATCCTAGTATAACAAAATATACAACAATATGGATGGATTCATTAAGAGATGGAAAGTCAGAATTAGTAAATACAAATAAATTAATTAGAAATTATAAAGGTGCAACAGGTTTAAAAACAGGTTCAACATCACTTGCATTATATAATTTAGCAGCAAGTGCAACAAGAGATAATTTTTCCTTAATAGCAGTAATAATGAAGGCACCAACAACTAAAATTCGTTTTTCAGAAGCACAAAAACTTTTAGACTATGGATTTGCAAATTATTCATATAAACAATTTGGAAAAGAAGGAGAAATAGTACAAAATATTGCTGTTGAAAAAGGAGTAGAACCAACTGTAAATGCAATATATGAAAAAGAAGCATCTGTTTTAATAAAAAAAGGTCAAGAAAAAAATGTTATACAAAATATAAAAATTAATGAAAATATTTCAGCACCAATAGTAAAAGGAGATAAAGTAGGAGAGGCAACATTTGAATTAGATGGAAAAGTAATTGCAACAGTAAATTTAGTAGCAGATAATGACGTAAATAAAGTAAATATTTGGAATATTACTACAAATTTATATAAAAAATGGTTTAATGTAATTAGATAAATTAATAGGAACGGTTGGACTAAAAGAATTTAACTGGGTAGAAAGCTATATAAAAAATAAAAATATAAAATAGAGATAAAATTAGAGTAAGAGATTATATATTAATTTCTTACTCTATTTAATGTTTACAAAAATTTACAGTATTTTTTCAAGATTACATAAAATTTTTAGAAGGATTAAAGACAAATCTGTCGAATAATATAATATATTAGAGAAAGGTAAATTAATATGGCAAGATATAATGACGAAATAGTGGAAGAAATTAGAAATAGTAACAATATAGTAGATGTTATATCACAATATGTTGTATTAAAGAAAAAAGGTAGAAATTATTTTGGACTATGTCCATTCCATAATGAAAAATCTCCATCTTTTTCTGTATCACAGGAAAAGCAAATATTTAATTGCTTTGGCTGTCATACAGGAGGAGATGTTATACGTTTTATATGTAAAATAGAAAATGTAGAATATAAAGAAGCACTAGAAATATTAGCAGATAGAGCAGGAATAACATTACCAAAATTAAATAATGAAAGAGATAATGCACAAGAATTTTTAAAAGAAAAAGTATATCAAATAAATAAAATAGCAGCAGAATGTTATCATGAAATGCTATATAAACCAATATCAGTAAAAGCACAAGAATATGTAAAAAAAAGAAAGTTAGATAATAAAACATTAAAAACTTTTATGATAGGATATGCACATGAAAACGTTAACTTATATAAAGTATTAAAAGAAAAAGGATTTAAAGATGAAGAAATATTAGCATCAAGTTTAATTGGAAAAAATGAAAATGGCAGATTTTATGAAAAATTTAAAGGAAGACTTATATTTCCAATTAAAGATGTAAAAGAAAGAGTAATAGCATTTGGTGGCAGAGTCTTAGATGATTCAAAACCAAAATATATAAATTCACCAGAAAATATTGTATACAGTAAGGGAAGACAATTATTTGGATTAAACGTTGCCAAAAAAAGTGGAAGCAAAAAAATAATAATTGTTGAAGGTTATATGGATGCAGTATCATTATACCAAAGAGGAATAGAAAATGTAGTAGCATCTCTTGGAACAGCACTAACAGAGGCACAAGGAAGATTACTTGGAAAATATGCATCACAAATAATAATAGGATATGATTCAGATGGAGCAGGACAAGCAGCAACACTTAGAGGATTAGATATATTACAAAATTTAGGATATGATGTTAGAGTTTTACAATTAGAAGGAGCAAAAGATCCAGATGAATTTGTAATAAAATATGGAACAGGAAGATTTAATAACTATGTAGAAAATGCTATATCACTAGTAGAATTTAAAGTTAAAAACATAAAACAAAACTTAAACCTAGAAATAACAGGAGATAAAATTAAATTCTTAAATGAAGTAAGTAGTTTACTTTGCAAAGTAAAAAATGAAATCGAAAGAGAAGTATACATTGATAAAATATCAAAAAATTATGATATAAAAAAAGAAGCAATATATGCACAAATAAATAAAACATTATATGCAAATAATCAAGGTGCAAAAGTATTAGAAAGACCAATAATAAATAGAACTATAATAAAAAAAGAACAAATTGATATATCAGAAAACATTATAAAAAAAGAAAATATGATAATATCACTTTTAATAAATTCAGATAAAAACATATTTGAAAAAATAAAATCTAATATAGATATAAATGATTTTAAATATGAAAAAAATAAAAAAATAGTTGAAAAATTATATAATGAATATAATAGTGAAACTACCAATAATGTTTTAGATTTATTTGAAGATGAAGAATTAATAAATCATATTACATATATAATGGCATATGATTTTGATATACAAAATGAAGAAAAAGTTATAGAAGATATAATAAATAGTTACAAAAAGGAAAAACTAATTGAAGAAAAAAATAAAATACTACTAAAATTAGAAGAAAACATAACTAAAGAGGAAATGATAGAATTAGAAAATAAGCTAAATGAAGTAGTTATTAAAATCGCTAAAATGAAATAAAAAATATTCTTAGAAAGGATTGTGAAATAATAAAATGAGTAAATCACAAAAGGAGCCAGAAGAAATTAAAGAAGAAATAAAAGAAGAAGTAAAAGAAGAGGTTAAAGAAGAAAATAACGAAAAAGAGACAAATAATGAAAAAGAAGTAGATAAAGAAAAAAATGAAAAATCGAAAATAGAAGATATAGTAAAAAAAGCAAAAACAAAAGGAAAAATGACTTATGGAGAACTTGCAAGTGAATTAGGAGATGTTCCACCAGAACAAATCGATAAGGTATTTGATGCATTTGAAGAAATGGGTGTAGATTTATTAGGAGATTCATTTGAAGATGACGAACCAAATATAGAAGATTTAGAAGAAGTAGAAGATTTAAAATTAGATGATATAAGTAATTTAGATAATCTTGATGGAATAAATATAGAAGACCCTGTAAGATTATATTTAAGAGAAATAGGTAGAATACCATTATTAAATTATGACCAAGAATTAGAATTAGCACAAAGAGTATTAAAAGGTGATGAAGAAGCAAAACAAATTTTAGCAGAATCAAATTTAAGATTAGTTGTAAGTATTGCCAAAAAATATGTTGGAAGAGGTATGCTATTTTTAGATTTAATACAAGAAGGAAATATGGGCTTAATAAAAGCGGTTGAAAAATTTGATTATGAAAAAGGATATAAATTTAGTACTTATGCAACATGGTGGATAAGACAAGCAATTACAAGAGCAATAGCAGATCAAGCAAGAACAATTAGAATACCAGTACACATGGTAGAAACAATAAATAAACTAATACGTACATCAAGACATTTATTACAAAGATTAGGACGCGAACCTAGTCCTGAAGAAATTGCAGAAGAATTAGAAATGCCAGTTGAAAAAGTAATAGAAATACAAAAAATTGCACAAGATCCAGTATCATTAGAAACACCAATAGGCGAAGAAGATGATAGCCATTTAGGAGATTTTATTCAAGATGATGATAGCCCCGCACCACAAGATTCTGCTGCATATACTTTATTAAGAGAGCAATTAGAAGAAGTAATGAATACACTTACACCAAGAGAAGCAAAAGTATTAAAATTAAGATTTGGACTTGAAGACGGAAAAGCAAGAACATTAGAAGAGGTTGGTAGAGAATTTGCAGTTACAAGAGAAAGAATAAGACAAATAGAAGCAAAAGCATTAAGAAAGTTAAGACATCCAAGTAGAAGTAAAAAATTAAAAGATTATATGAATTAATTTGACATTTCTTAAATTTTATGTTAATATAAATATATAATTTTATTAGGAGATGTAAAATGGGTAAAATAAAAGAAATTTTTCAAAGTTTAAAAAATGTGTTTATAGAGCCAGATACTGTAGAAAATTATGAAGACGCGGTTACCGAAATAGGAAATATTGATGCACCAGAAGAATTAAAAAGCGAATTAAAAAAATCATTAGAATTAATAAATAAAGAATATATTTTTGATAATTCTAAGAAAAAAGTTGAACAAGAAATAAATAAAAAAGATAAAAATATAAAAGTAAAAGTAGATTCAATGACTGCAGTTGCTGAAGTACAGAAAAAAATAAATAAAGTAAAAGAAGAAGAAAAAGAAAAATAAAAAAATTTTTTAAAAAAAGTATTGACAAAAATTATATTAAGTCTTATAATAAATAACTGTCAGGGGTAAATGCAGGTGTAGTTCAATGGTAGAACCCCAGCCTTCCAAGCTGGATACGTGGGTTCGATTCCCACTACCTGCTCCATTAACAACTCCTGACAGAAAATCTTCTTAAACATGCGCCCTTAGCTCAGTTGGTCAGAGCAACCGGCTCATAACCGGTTGGTCCAAGGTTCGAATCCTTGAGGGCGCACCATTTTTTTATAAAAAAATATTTGGGCAGATGGCCGAGTGGCTAAAGGCGGCAGACTGTAAATCTGTTCTCATTTGAGTACGATGGTTCGAATCCATCTCTGCCCACCA
>CANQOW010000009.1 GCA_947625545.1 uncultured Clostridia bacterium | reverse complement strand
TACTTTTTTTCTGTTCCGTGTGGAACGTTATTTATTATACTACCAATTCTTTTTATTGTCAACATATTTTTTGAAAAATTTTTAAAATTTTTTCACTTTTTTTCTATGTTTTAAATATTCAAACTGGGTACTTTTATATAATAACATAATTAGTATACTTTTTCAATAGTTTTTTATAAATTTTTTTAAGAAATTTTTACCACTTTTCTTAGTTAGAAAAGTGGCTTTTATAAATATGAATATGCATTTACTTTATTATTAATAATTTATTTCAACAAGAATTATATCATCACCTATACATTTAATATTTTTCCAAGGAATAACTATATCATTATTACTAGAAAACATATTAAAAAATTTTGTATTACCTGGAACAATTATAGATGTTATTATCCCACTTTCTAAATCTGCTGTTACATCTTGTACATATCCTAATCTTTTTCCATCTTTAATATTTACAACTTCTTTATGTTTAAAATCTAAACCTTTATCTCCCATATTGGTGCCTCCATTATTCTTTTTTACATTATATGCAAGAAAAAGGTTTTAATGTTATTTTAGTATATCTTGATTTAATACTAATGTACTATACAAAAATAAAACATCTTGATTTTTGAAATCAATGTAATTTTCTAATAAATTGCTAGATATATATCTTGTATCAATTAATGTAATTTTTTTATAATTTTCAATTAAAAGTGGTGCTAGACTGCTTCCAAAAGAATCTCTAAATAATAATAATTCTTTATCTGTGTTAGAATTTAGATTTTCTATACTAATTATAGGTGTTGCACCTGATAAATATATATCATATTTATCAACAGAAGTTTTTATTATTTCTTCATCATAAACTTTTCCATATTTTTTTGTTTCATAATTGTATGTTATACAATTATTTATTGTATCATTTGTTTTTATATAAATTTTATCTGGTGGAACTTGTTTACCTAGTTGACCATAGTAAACTCCATAATAGTTTCCTTTTTCTTCTATCTTGTATTTGGTATTTAATGTATTATCTAATTTCATTTCTTTTTCAATTTTTTCTATAACTTTATCTAAATTTTCTTGTTTCCAATGCGTATCTGTTCTATAATAATCTTCTAAATCTAAACTTTGCCAAATATCAATATAATTTAAATCTTTCAAAATACTTTGAGTTATGTCTTTTAATTCATTATAATTCATTTTTAAATAATCATCATTTTCAAGATAATAATTTTTATCTGGAATTATTGCATAATATACATTCATATTGTGCAAATACTTATTATATATATTTTTAATTTTATTTAAAGATTTTTGAACATTATTTTCATTTAATGGGTATTCTATTTTATATATTGCATTATCTTTTTCAAATAATTTATTATTATCTTTTTGCATGAATATATTTGTACTTACAAAAGATTTTACTTTTCTTAATTCATCTCTTGCAATAAATTGATCTACTGTGTAATTTTCAAATTCATTTGATGTATCTCCATTTATAAGTTTTGAAAATGTTATGCTTGGAATTTTTGCTAATCTTCTTCTTTCTGAAATAGATATATCTTTATCTTTTGAAATAAGATTTAATATAAATACCATTATAAGTATAAAAATAAAACCTACTGTTATTATATAATTTTTTAGTTTATCTTGCATTTTTTACTACCTTTCAAAAATTTTTAAACTATTTTTCTTCTAAAATCTAAAATATAAAAATGGATTAAATGAGCCATCTACTATATAACTTGTACTTACTAAAAATAGTATTAATAAAAATATTGGTTCTATTATATTTATTAATTTTTTCATATTTTTTATTTCTGAAACTTTTTTCATTATTGGCATACTTCCAATTATTCCTACAATTATTATAATAATATAACTTTTTAAATAATATAAACTTTCCTTAGTAATTAATGGTACTCCATTAATACCTACTAGACCTTGTATATTTTCCATTATAATATTTATATTTTCTCCACTAAATATTATAAAACTTATCATTACTATAATTAATACATATATTCTTGATAATGCTTTTGGGAGTTTATTTATATATTTTTCTAAAAATAATTTTTCTATGATTAGTAATATTCCAAAAAATAAGCCCCAAACTACAAAATTCCACTCTGCACCATGCCATAAACCAGTTAAAATCCATACTATTAATATATTTCTTACAAATTTTATTTTGCTTACTCTATTTCCACCTAATGGAATATATATATAATCTCTAAACCATGAACTTAAAGAAATATGCCATCTTCTCCAAAAGTCTGTAATACTTGTTGCAATATATGGATAATTAAAGTTTTCTAAGAAATCAAATCCAAACATTTTTCCTAGTCCTATTGCCATATCTGAATAACCTGAAAAGTCAAAATATATTTGCAACATATTTGCTATTGCATATAACCAATAAAATAATACACTTTTCTCATTACTTACTCCAAATACTTGTATTAATTCTCCTAAAACATTTGCAATTAATACTTTTTTACTTAAACCTATTATAAATCTTCTAACACCTAATGCAAATTTTTCTAAAGTATATTCTCTTTTTTCTATTTGTTTCTGTATATCTACATATCTAACTATTGGTCCTGCAATTAATTGTGGAAATAAAGATACATACATTGCTAATTTTAATATGTTTTTCTGTGCTAAAGTTCTTCCTTTATAAACATCTATGATATAACTAAGTAATTGAAATGTATAAAAAGATATTCCTATTGGTAATATGACATTTATTAAATCTATTTTGTGTGTTAGCCACATATTAATATTTGATATTATAAAATTTATGTATTTAAAATATAATAAAAAACTTAGGTTGATTAAGATTGATATTATTAAATATATCTGTTTGTATTTTGAATTTTTTTCTATTAATATTCCAAAAATATAAGTTGTTATTATTGTTGTTATCATTATTAAAATATATTTTGGTTCTCCATAAAAATAAAATAATAATGATGCTATTAATAATATTGTATTTTTTAATTTATTTGGAACTAGATAATATATTGCTAAAACTATTGGTAAAAAATAAAATAGAAATGTTATGCTTGAAAAAACCATTTTTTCCTCCGTATTTAATATAAAAGTAGCCTTACCCTATTTTTGTAAGACTACTTTAATAAATTTTTTATAGTGGTAAAGGTATAGCAGTATCTATATTTGGCTCTTCAACAGTTTTTTCATATTCTTGTCCAACATTTTCTGCTAGTTTTTTAAATTTTTCATATAATGGTTTTGCCCATTCTTCACTAGACATTATAAGGAAAATAACATCTCCACTGTTTGTAGCATAAATTTTTTCTGCTGATACGCATATCCATTTACTTGGATTAACACTTTCAAATATATTTTTTGCTACTTCATTTACATTTTCACCTTTGTTTACTTTTGCTAATATTAGTGAATATGCTTGTGAACTAATCATTGGTTCTGATGCTACTAAATATTCTAATTTGTCTCCATTTTCAAGCCCTGTTATCATTTTAACTGCATCTGCATCTTTTACGTCTATAACTTGTGTTTGTAATGATGATAATACGTTTTCTTCTCCTTCATATATTTTATCTACTAATGCTGATAAATCTTCTGCATTATTAATTTGTAAAGCAGTTTTGTTATTTTTACTTGCTACTACTGCAATTATTATTGCAATTACAACTAATATTGCAATTACTGCAATTATGATACTTGTTGATTTTTTCATAAACATTCCTCCTTTTTTTAAAATATATCATATATGCAAGTAATTTACAATATTTTTTTATAATTTAAGAAAGTTTATTCAATTTCACACATTACTTTTGTACCTTGTTTTATCTTTATTCCTGGTTTTGGAACTTGTTCTATTATAATACTTTCTTGTGAATAATCTTCCGCTTCTATTTCAAGTTCTAAATCTAATTCTTTTAGCTCTTTTTTTGCATCTTTTACAGTTTTACTTCTTAAATCTGGTACTGATACTGTTTGTTTTTTATCCTCCTCTGTTTCTTTATCTTTTTTTAGTTCTAAATATGGTAATACTTCACTTAAAATTTGTGATGCAACAGGTGCTGCAGTTCCACCACCACCGTGTCCTCCTTCTCCTGTTGGATTATATAATGTTACTAATATTACAAGTTCAGGATTATCTATTGATGCGATTCCTATAAATGATGCAACATATTTATTTGTATTTACACCATCTTCAGATGTTCCTGTTTTTCCACCTATATTATATCCTTGTACTTGCCCATTTTTTCCTGTTCCTGATTCTACAACAGAACCCATCATACTTAATACATTTTTAGATGTTTCTTCTGATATTACTTGATTTTTAATTATAGGCTCTATTTTTTGAACTTCACCAGTTTTTGAATCTATTATTTCTTGCACCACTCTTGGTTGAACTAAATTACCCCCATTTGCTATTGCAGATACTGCAGTTATTAATTGTAATGGTGTAATTTCAAATCTCTGTCCAAAAGATATTGTTGCTAATTCTACTGGTCCTACTTTTTTCTCGTCTAAAAATATTCCTTTTGCTTCTCCTGGTAGGTCTACACCTGTTTTATCTAGCAAACCAAATTTTCTTAAATAACTATAATATGTTGGTACACCAAGTTTTTGACCTAATCCTATAAATACAGGATTACATGAATTCATTAATGCAGTTCTTAAACTTTCAGCCCCATGTGGATTATAATATCTCCAACATTTTATACGTGTTCCCGCTATTTCTATTGAACCAGTACATGCAAATTCTCCTTGTTTATCTACTGATGCAATTCCTTCTTCTAATGATGCAGACGCAGTTATTAACTTAAATGTTGAACCCGGTTCATAAGTATCTGCTATTGCTTTGTTTCTCCACATTTGTTGTAATGCTGTTGTTCTTTCTGTTGCAGTTAATGTTTCCCAACTTGACTTTAATTCTTCATTATTAATAGTATATGGTTCATTTAGATTGTATGTAGGATATGTTGCCATTGCTAAAATGTTACCGTTATTAGGATTCATTATTATAATATTTCCTCCATCTGTGCATTTATTATCTATACATGCTTCTGCTAAATATTTTTCTGTAATTGCTTGAATATTAACATCTATTGTTAATTTTAAATCTTTTCCATCTATTGCAGATTCATAATCTTCTCCTATACTTTCTAGCACTCCTCCTCTTGCATCTGTTACTCTTGTTATTCTTCCATTTTTACCTTTTAAAATTTCATCATATTTTGCTTCTAAACCATCTAATCCTTGATTATCGCTTCCTGTGAAGCCTATTATATGTGATGCTAAACTATTATATGGATAATATCTTTTTGTGTCTTCATCTATATTGATACCTGTTGTTATATTATTTTGGTCTAACCAAATTCTTAATTCATCTGTTTTTTCTTTATCTACTTTTTTTATTATGCTTTCAATCGACGTTCTTTTCTTTACCTTTTTTAAAACTGTTTCATAATCTAATTCAAAAATATCTGATAATGCTTTTGCTACTTTTTCTTTATTTTCTGTGCTAATATTTGTTGGATTTACTGTTACTGTATTTACAGTTGCACTAACTGCTAAAACTGTACCTTCTGTATCATATATTGTTCCTCTTTTTGGATTTATTTTTCTATCTAATGATTGTTGTTGATATGCTAGTGTTTGTAGTTCTTCTCCTTGTATAAATTGTATCCAAAATATTTTTATAATTAGTAAAAATAATATTATTAATATAATATATAACTCATTTCTTATTCTTCTTTTTCTATTAATATCGCTCATTTTTTCATCTCCTTTTATATGTATATTCTTGAATAAAAAAAATAGAAGATGTTAATTTACATCTTCTATTTAAATATTATATTAATTCTATCTTAATGGCTCTAAGTTTGATAATACCCAATTATATTCTCCTGTTGTTATTACACTTCCACAATATTTACATTTTCCTGATGATGTTATTTGTGTTGGTGCTCCACAATTTGGACAATTTGTTGTATTTACTTTTGCTTCTCCAGGTTTTGTTTTTATTCCTGTTTTTCTAATAAATGTTAGTTTATATGACCTTGTTCTTCTTGTTATTGTATCTCCCATTAATACTTTTTTTGTTTCTTCATCTATTATATAATCTATCATTGAAGAATTTAATTCTATATCTAATATGTCTTTATCTCCTACTTGTTTGAAGTCATATAGTTTTGCATAGTTTACACTTATTCTTTCTAACATATTTATTTGTTTTTTATCTATATATCCTTGTATTTGGTTTTTATGTTGTTCAAATAATTCATTTGTTTCAAAATGTCTTATTTCTTCCCATTCTCTTGCCATCCATTGATTTTGTAATTTTACAAATAAATCTTTAGACCATGCTAAAAATTCTTCTTGATTAAATAATTCATCTACTGCATGTATTTTTCTTAATATTTCTTCACTACTAGGTCTTGCAGGTTGTGGTGTGTATTGATATTGTGGATATCTTCTATTTCTTCTATTTGAACTTCTTAATACTGTCATTACAACAGCAATAATAATTATTACTATTAAAAATATAACATCTCCAAATCCAAAGAAAACACCTGAACTACCTAAACTACCTGAACTACTCCAACTATAATCATCGTCATCATCCCAACTACTAGAACTCCAGTCGCTTGAACTCCAGCTACTTGAACCCCAATCGCTTGAACTTCCAGAATCGTAACTTTCAAAACTTCCAACATCTGCATAAACGCTTCCTATATATGCAAATGTTAAGAAAATACCTATTATTATGCTTAATATTACTTTTTTGTAACTTATTTTTTTACTTATCATAAAATTCACCCTAATTATATGATATAACTTTTTGTTGTTTTTTGTCAATTATTTTTATACTAATTTTACTTTATATGCTCTAAAATCATGTTCCAAATTTCTTTTAACCAGTTATCTTCTTTTGACATTTCTATTTCTTCTGTTGCAGGTTCAACATAGTCTTCTCTTGGTAATTCAACATATACTGTTTGTACATCAGAAATTTTTTGCATTCCTAACATTTCTTCTGCTGATTTTTCAACATTTTTTAAATTCAAATTTGTTTCTATATTAACTTCTAATTGTTCATTTTCTTTTTCTATTGCTGCTAATTGTTTTTCTAGTGTTTGAACTTCAGAATAATTTTGTGATATTAAGGCGTTTCTATAACTCATGGTAAATAATAGTATGAAACCTATTGCTATATACATTACTAATTTTTTTTGTTTTGCTTTTTTTAATTTTTGTTGTTTTTTTGAACTTTTTTTATTTTTTAGTGTACTTTTTTTATTATACTTTCTTTCTTTTATTGGTTCATATTCTGGTTGTATCTTTCTAGGACTTGTTTCATATTGGTATCTATTATTATATGCCATAAGTTACTCACCTCCCTTTATCACTTGTATTAAAATTATTTTTCTTTTGTTCTTCTTTCAAATATTCTTAATTTTGCACTTTTGGCTCTTGAATTTTCTTCTGTTTCTTTTTCTTCTGCTATTATTGGTTTTTTATTTACTATTATTCCTAATGATTCATTATTACAAACGCAATATGGTAAATCGCTAGGACATGTGCATTTTCCTACTGCATCTATATATGCTTTTTTTACTGCTCTATCTTCTAAAGAATGAAATGTTATTACACATAATCTTCCACCATTTTTTAGACTTTTTATGCAATTCATAATTGTGTTATATAATGGCTCTATTTCGTTATTTACTTCTATTCTAATTGCTTGAAATGTTCTTTTTGATGGATGTCCATTATTTTTTGCGTAACCTGGTATGCTTTTATTTATAATTTCATTTAATTCTTCTGTTGTTTCTATTTCTTTATTCTTTCTATATTCACAAATATTTTTAGCAATTTTTCTTGCAAATTTTTCTTCTCCATAATTAAATATTATATCTGCTAATTTTTCTTCTGTATATGTGTTTACTACTATTTTTGCTGTTAATTCTTGAGTTGTATCCATTCTCATATCTAGTATTGTGTTTTCTATATAACTAAAACCTCTTGATTTTTCGTCTAGTTGATATGAAGATACTCCTAAATCTAAAAGTATTCCATCTACTGCTTCTATTTGTAAATCTTCTAATATATTTGTAATATTGTCGTGATTTCCATATATGTATTTTATGTTTTTATATTGTGATAATTTTTTTTCAGCTACTTGTAATGCTTCTTTATCTCTATCTATTCCAATTAGTAGACCTTTTTCAGATAATTTTTCAATTATTTTACTGCTATGCCCTGCGCCACCTAATGTTCCGTCTATATATATTCCGTCTTTTTTTATTTTTAGTCCTTCTATACATTCATTTAACAACACAGGTTTATGTTTAAATTCTATTTTTTCCATTAATTTTCCTTATGTTTTAATAATTTATCCTAGGCGGGCTTTAACCCGCCTATTTCTTTTGTGCATTAAAAAATCTTTTGTATTTTTAATGCTTTTGTTTATTTATAAATTTCTTTTGTTTAGAATACAATTTTTCTTTTGTATCTAAATTTTCTTTTGTTTATTTATTATCTTTAGTGTTTCTATGTTTTTCTTTGGTATTTATATAAACTTTTTCAAGTTATATACTTAAATTTGATAGATTTTCTGCAATTTCATCTGCTGAGATACTATCGTTATTACTATATCTTTGCCATGTTACTTTATCCCAAATTTCTATTTTTGTTCCTACTCCAATTATTACTACTTCTTTTTCTAATATTGCATGGCTTCTTAAATTCATTGGTATTAAAAATCTGCCTTGTTTATCTAGTTCACATTCTGTGGCTCCTGATAGAAAGTATCTTATAAAGTCTCTAACGTTTTTATTTGTATATGAAGGTAGTGTTTTTAGTTTTTCTTCGAAGTTTTTCCATTCTGCTAATGAGTATGCAAATAGACACCCTTCTTGACCTTTAGTAATTATAAATTTTTCTCCCATTTCTTCTCTTAATTTTGCTGGCATTATTACTCTGCCTTTTGAGTCTAATGTATGCTCATATTCACCTATAAACACTATTTTTCACCTCTTTTCATTTTGTTGCACTTTCCACCACTTTTCTCCACTTTGTTATAATTTTAATATAACTTTTGGGATTTTGCAATACTTTTTTTAAAATTTTTAAAAATTTTTTAAATTTTTTTATTTTAAATTTTTATCTTATCATAAGATCCAAATGTTTTAAGGTAATATATTTCATTTACGTAGTGACGCGTAGCATGGAAGCGAGTTAGAGACTGTAAGAGCTTTGCTCTATACAGTCTCTTGCGAGACGACCAACAAGGAGCAAGTAAATTAAATATATTACCTTAAAACTATTTGGCATTATCATATTAAAAAAATTAAAGCAAACAAAAATTATACAATAAAAAAACTTCTATGCTAGATAGAAGTTCTTTTAAAATTTTATTTACCTTTTATTCATCTTTTGTTGTATTTATTTTTAATAATTTTGCAATTTCTACTATAACTATTGGTGACAAAATAAGTATAACTATTTCTATAATATGCATTAAAGATAAACTTGCTAAACTAAAGATATTTCTTAATACAGGTGTAAATAATAATACTAACATTAAAGCAGTTGATGCTAAAGTTGCAAGTATTAACATTTTATTATTAAAAATTCCTGTTTTAAATATTGAAGTTTTATTATCTCTAACATTATATACATGAACTAATTGTGAAATGGCTAATACACAAAATGCCATTGTTTGACCTATCATTATTTTTTCATGTTCACTAACATTTGGAGTTGCAAGTCCTAATGTAAAAGCAATTAAAGTTATTGCTCCAATCATAATTCCTTGATAAATAATTCTTGTTGTCATTCCTTTTGTAAATATTCCTTTATTAGATTTTAACGGTTTTCTTTTCATAATATTTTTTGCTGCTGGGTCTACTGCTAATGCAAGTGCTGGAAGTGAATCTGTAACTAAATTTATCCATAGTATGTGTATTGGTAATAATGGCTCTAATTCTGATATATTAATTATTCCAAATTGGTTTGCTAATATTGGTGTTATCATTATTGCTATAAATAATGTTAATATTTCTCCAACATTGCTTGATAATAAAAATTGTATTGCTTTTAAAATATTATCATATATTCTTCTACCTTCTTCAACTGCTGATACAACTGTTGCAAAATTATCATCTGTTAGTATAACATCTGCCGCTTCTTTTGCCACATCAGTTCCTACCATTCCCATTGCACATCCTATATCTGCTACTTTTAATGCAGGTGCATCATTTACACCATCACCTGTCATCGCAACAATTTCATGATTTGCTTGCCATGCTTTTACAATTCTTACTTTATGTTCTGGAGATACCCTAGCATATACACTGTAATTTCTAATATTTTTTGTTAATTCCTCATCTGTCATATTTTGTAATTCTTTACCTGTAATTGCTTCTTTTTCATCTTTTAAAATTCCTAATGCTTTTGCTATTGCTATTGCAGTTATTTTATGGTCTCCTGTAATCATTATTGGTTTTATTCCTGCACTTATACATTTTTCAACTGCAACTTTTGCCTCTGGTCTTGGTGGATCTATCATTCCTACCATACCAATATATATTAATTCACCTTCGATATTTTTCATTTCTTCTTTTGTAGGTAAATGGTCTATTTCTTTATATGCCATTGCTAATACTCTTAAAGCATTTGTTGCTAATTCTTCATTTATTTTATTTATTTCTTGTTTATAGTTCTCTAAATCTTCTTTTATTTCTCCATTTATTATGTATTTATTACATCTTCTTAATAGTTCGTCTACTGCGCCTTTGGTATATACTATATATTTTTTGTTTACTTTATGAACTGTTGTCATTAATTTTCTATCAGAATCAAATGGAATTTCTTCTACTCTTGGCATATTTTCATATATATGTGGTTCAAATTCTAATTTAAATCCTAAGTCTACTAATGCTGTTTCTGTTGGGTCTCCTGTTAATTTCATATCTGGTGAAATTTGTGTATCATTACATAACATACTTGCATAGATTAATTTTTCTAGTTCTTCTGTTTTATCTACTGAATTTACTTCATATAGTTTATTATTATAAAATAATTTTTCTACTGTCATTTTATTTTGTGTTAATGTACCTGTTTTATCTGAGCATATAACTGATGCACTTCCTAATGTTTCAACAGCAGGTAATTTCTTTATTATTGCATTCTTTTTTACCATTCTTTGAACACCTATTGCAAGTACAATTGTTGATACTGCAGGTAATCCTTCTGGAATTGCTGCTACTGCTAAACTTACTGCTGTCATAAACATGTGAATTGGTTCTTTTCCATATATTAAGCCTATTACGAATATTATAGCACATATTATTAATGCTACTATTCCTAAAACTTTTCCTAGTTTATCTAGTTTTTGTTGTAATGGTGTTTCTGTATCTACATTTAGGTTTATCATGTCTGCTATTTTTCCAACTTCTGTATTCATTCCAGTTTCTACAACTATTCCTTTTCCTCTACCATAAGTAACAAGACTTGAAGAATATACCATATTTACTCTATCTCCAATTCCTATTTCTGTTTCTTCTAATTTTGATGTAATTTTTTCAACTGGTACAGATTCTCCTGTTAATGCAGATTCTTGCACTTTTAAATTAACTGCTTCAATTAGTCTTAAATCTGCTGGTATGTAGTCTCCTGTTTCTAATACTACTACGTCTCCTGGTACTAATTCTCTTGAAGCAATTACTTCTATTTTCCCATTTCTTATAACTTTTGCTACATGTGAACTTAATTTTTGTAATGCTTCTAATGATTTTTCTGCTTTATTTTCTTGTAGTACTCCTATTATTGCATTTACTATAACTACTATTAGAATAATTATTGTATCTGTAATTCCTTCTCCTTCTGCTATTCCAATTATTCCTGATATAATTGCTGAAATTATTAATACTATTATCATAAAATCTTTAAATTGTTCTAAAAATTTTTGTAATGTACTTTTTTTCTTTTTTTCTTTTAATTCATTTAAACCATATTTTTCTCTTTTTTTACTAATTTGTTCTATTGTTAATCCATTTTGTTCATTTGTTTCTTGTTTTTTTATTGTTTCTTCTACTGATAAATTGTACCATTTCTCCAAAATACTCACTCCTTTAAAATTGGTATCATTTTATCACTTTATCTATCATTTTTCAATAGCATTATCCGCGTTTTGCTTATAATATCTTTTTTCATTTTTCCTATTATCTTTTTTTCTAGTCTTGATATATAACTTTGTGAAATTCCTAACATATCTGCAACTTCTTTTTGTGTTTTTTCATTTCCGTTTATAAAACCAAATCTTAGCTCCATTATATTTTTTTCTCTTTTATTTAATTTTTCCATTGATGCCTTCAAAAGTTTTTTATCTACTTCATCTTCTATACCTCTTGAAGTTATATCATTTTCTGTTCCTAAAATGTCTGAAAGTAATAATTCATTTCCATCTCCATCTTGATTTAAAGGCTCATCTATTGATACTTCTCCCTTTATTTTACTACTTTTTCTTAGGTACATTAAAATTTCATTTTCTATACATCTTGATGCATAAGTTGCGAGTTTAATATTTTTGTCTGTATTAAATGTATTAATTGCTTTCATTAAGCCTATTGTTCCAATGGATATTAAGTCTTCTATTCCTATTCCAGTGTTTTCAAATTTTTTTGATATATATACTACTAATCTTAAATTTCTTTCTACTAATATTTTCTTTGCTTCTTCGTCTTTTTTTGCAAGTCTTTCTAGCATTTCGTCTTCTTCCTCAGTTGATAATGGTGGCGGAAGTGTCTGGCTTCCTGCTATGTAAAATATTGAATCTGATTCAATTTGCTCTTTATTAAAATATTTACTATATAAATTTTTTATTAATTCTAAAATATTCATAAAAACCTCCATTCTAGCAAATTTAATTGCTTTAATAAAACTAATTGTAAGTAAATTTTATTTACTTATTAATTCTTTTTCTTCTTTACTTTCTAATAAGTCTAACCCTACAAGTGCGTTGTATAATTTGTTTTTTGTTAATGTTTTTGTGTATATTCCTGTTATTACATTTGATAAATTTATTTCTTCATCTTCGAAGTCTATTTTTACTTTATCTACTTTTGTTCCTATTAACATACCATTTTGCATTCCTAGTGAAGAAAATGGTATTAGTCTTAATTTTGATATATATTCATTTTCTATATTTTCTGTATTACTCCCATACATTATTTCTTCTATATTATCTAATATTTCTTTAGGCATTATATTATATAGATTTTCTTTTTCTACTACTATTACAGGATTTCCTGTTATTGGCTCTTTTAGTAGATTCCCTGTATCTACTAATGCATGTACTTTTGTTACATTATTGTTTAAATATATTTCTATATCGCAAAACATATTTTTCTTGTTTATTCTATTTTTTATTATTTTAAATGCTATATTTATTATTATGAAACCTAATAATCCTCCTAATAATGCTACTTTTAATGGATATGTTCCTATATATACTCCATTTTTCATTAATATATTTTGTGGTTTTATAAAGTATAATAGTGCAAATGCACATCCTCCAAATGCAAAAGATGTTAGGTAAAATAATACTAATTGTTTTAATAATTGTTTTATATTTTTTGAATTAAATGCTACATATACCATTGTAACTGATAATATTATTTTCATTATTAGTGTTGAATATATTTCTAATTTTGTAATATATGAACATACTGCGTATACTCCTCCTAATAGGCTTGATAATAATATTCTAATATTGTTTATTTTATTTTTTAATATTAGGCCTGTTGCTAATAAAATAATGTAATTCATACATATATTTTCTAGTAAAATTATATCTAAATATACTGTCACAGCATCACCTCATTTTGTTTAATTCATATTGTACAACATTTACTTTCAAAAATATGTCATTTCTTAGGGCAGAAAAAAAGAAATAATCTACTTTTGTAGACTATTTCTTTCTTTTTGTTTTATATAATAGGAAATTTCTATAAAAAATGCTATTATATTTAACCGCAATTTTATTTTAAATTATTTTTGTTTTTTCTTAAAAATGATGGTATGTCTAAATCATTTGATGAAGAATTTGAATTTATTGAAGATGATGGTACAGAGTTTATTTTATTTTCCCAAGATTTTGAAACTATTTGTTCTACTCCCATACTTGCTCTTGGTAATTCTTTTTCAAATCCAGTTGCAATTACTGTTATTACTATTTCGTCTTGTAATGTTTCGTCTATTACTGCACCAAAGATTATGTTGGCTTCTGGATCTACACTGCGTTGAACTAATTCTGCTGCTGTGTTTACTTCATGTAATCCTAAATCTGCTCCACCTGTAATGTTTATTATAACTCCTCTTGCTCCTTCTATTGATGTTTCTAATAATGGACTTTGTATTGCTTGTTTTGCTGCATCTTCTGCTCTATTTTCTCCTGATGCTCTACCAATTCCCATGTGTGCCATACCTGTATTTAACATTATTGTTTTAATATCTGCAAAGTCTAAGTTTACAAGTCCAGGTATTGCTATTAAGTCTGATATACCTTGTACACCTTGTCTTAATACATCATCTGCCATTCTAAATGCTTCTACTATTGATGTTTTTCTATCTATTATTTGTAATAATTTATCGTTTGGTATTACTACTAATGTATCTACTTTTGATTTTAAACTTTCTATACCACGTTCTGCTTGTGAAAGTCTTTTTTTACCTTCAAATGTAAATGGTTTTGTTACAACTCCTATTGTTAATATTCCCATTTCTTTTGCTGCTTCTGCTACTATTGGTGCTGCACCAGTTCCTGTTCCACCACCCATACCAGCTGTTACAAATACCATGTCTGCTCCTCTTAGGGCTTCTGTAATTTCTGCTTTACTTTCTTCTGCTGATTGTGCTCCTGTATCTGGGTTTGCTCCTGCTCCTAAACCTCTTGTAATTTTTTCTCCTATTTGAATTTTTGTTCCTGCTTTTGATAATTGTAGAGCTTGTCTATCTGTATTTACTGCTATAAATTCTACTCCTTTAATAGATGCATCTACCATTCTGTTTACTGCATTGTTTCCTGCTCCTCCAACTCCAATAACTTTAATTGTTGCTGAACCATCTAGCATTTTTTCATTATCTTCATATTCTACCATCACTGTTTTTTCCTCCTAATTATTTTATATAATTTTTATTTTTTATGTATAGAAAAATTCTTTTATTCTTTCCATAATTGTTTTTAATATATTGTCTTTAGATTTTGTATCTATATTACTTGATACTGATTTTGCATAAGGTCTTGCTGCTACATATCTTACTAATGCATAAGCGGACCTAAAACTTGGCTTAATTGTACTTACTAATCTACCTGTAGAAATTTTTACTGGTATGTTCAAAATTATTTTTCCGGCTACATCACTTTTATTGATATTTGTAATTCCTTGCCCTGTTAATACTACATTGTTAATTCTTGGTTTTATTCCTTGATTTGTTATGTCTTTATTAACTAATGCAAATATTTCTTCTATTCTTGCTTCAATTATTTCTATTAGTTCTGAACTTTTTATTGTTCTGTTTCGTGTTTCTCCTGTATAGGTATTTAGAACAATGTCTGTATCATTATCAATTAATGATTTTAGGGCTAGTCCATATTGTCTTTTTAATTTGTCTGCTTCTTCTTCAGATATATTTAATACTAATGCTATGTCTCTTGTAATTGTGTCTCCTCCTAATGGTATAGTGTTAGTATAAATAAATTTTGAACCTTCAAATACTCCTATATCTGTATTTCCAGCGCCTATGTCTAATAGTAATATATTATCTTTTAATTCATTTGTATCTAAAACAACATTTCTTTCTGCTAATGTGTTTGGTATTATTTCATCAATTTCTAATCCTGCTTTTCTAAATATTGTTTTTAATTGTTTTACATATTCTGTATCTGCTAGTAATATTTGTGCATTTAATGTGAAATTTGATGTTAAACACCCTACTGGGTCAGAGATTGCTTTTCCATCATCTAGTATAAATTCTTCTGGTATTATTCCTATTAGTGTTTTTCCTTCTGGTATTTCTATGTCTCTAACCTGTGAAAAACTTGATCCAACGTCTTTTGAAGATACTCCTGCATATTTGTCTTTAATTTCTCTTGTTGTGCTATTTTGTACTATTGTTATATATTTTCCGGGAATTAAAACATTTGCTGAGTTTATTTTCAAGTTGGCTTCATCTTCTGCCTCTTTAATTGTTTTGGCTATTGCTACTACAAGTTCTTCTTCGTCTATAATTTTACCCTTTTGAATTGCGTTACATTTGCATTTTGTAGAGCATATAATTTCAATTTGGTTAAAATTATTTACCTCTCCAACAATGGTTGAAACTTTAGAAGTACCTATATCAATGCCAACAATTATATCTCCAATTGCCAAGTTCAACTCCTCCATTTTTTTATATAATTTTCTATCCATAAGAATATTATATTTTTTGAAAAAAGTCAATAGATTTTGTTATATTTTTGTAATATTTTTGTAACAATTTTGTAATATTTCTGTTTTTTCGTTACAAAATAAACACTTTTGGAGTTTTAATTTTTTTTAGTTTTTTTACTCCATTTTTCTATATAGAATCTTCTTATTATTGATAGGTTTGTAAACATTCTTCCTACAAATACTACAATGGCTGCTAAATAGATGTCTACATTTAATTTTTCTCCTAAATATGTTAATAAAATTGAAAGAATAGCATTTCCAAAGAACCCTGATACAAATACTTTTAAATCAAAATTACCTTTTAATGTAGATGTTATACCTCCAAATACTGAATCTAATGCTGCTATTATTGATATTGCGACATATCCTGATATTGAGTATGGAATTACTGGTGCGTTTACTCCTAATATAATTCCTAATAAACAACCTACTATTATTGCTACTATAATCATTTTATTTCCCCCTTATTATTTATCTATATATTTTAATACCATTTTATCTGCTCTTTCATTTGCTTCATATTTTAATATTTTTATATTATCTTTTGTTTCTAATTTTATAGATTTATTATAAATATTAATGTATTCATCTATAAAGCCTACATTTTTTACGCTTAATGCACTTTGTAAATATGTCTTATTTCCTATTGCTTTTACTGTATATGGTGATGTAATTCTTTGACTATTTATTACTATATTTTTGTCAGTTATATCTGCAATATCTGTCATATTTGTAATTCTTTGGTCATTTATTGATATTGCTTCTGCTCCTGCATCTTTTAATTCATTTACTAATATTATTAAATCTCTTGCAGTTATTAATGCTTCGTCATTATCTGAAAGTGTAACTATAACGCCTTCCCCTTTGACATCTGTTTTTCCAAGAATAATATTTGCTGTTTCTAATTCTTGTTCTAATATTTCTGTTGCTTCTTCATTTGAATTTATTTTTTCTTCATATTCATGTTTTTTTTCGATTGTTGAAAGTAATTCTTCATTTACTTCTTCATATTTTGATTTCCAACTTGCTATGGCTTCTCTTAATTCTGATTCTTGCATTGTTTTTATCTCGGTTAAGTCCGTTTGTTCTATTACTTTAAATTGTAAGAACATTACATATACTAATACAAAGCAAATTAAACCAATTATTATTGTCATTATTATTTTATTTTTATTCATTTAGACCTCCATTTTAATCTGCATTTTTTATATATTTTGAAGATAATACTCCATCATATTTTAATATTTTAATATTTTCTGATTGTCTTACATTAACATTTATTCCTTCATCTTTCATTATTTCTAAAAATCCACCTGGCCTATTAACTCCAAGTAAAGTTGCTGGATATCCTATTGCTTTTATTACAAATGGTGAACCTATTTTTTGTCCGTTTACTAATATAACATTTCCATCACAAGTTATTGATGTTGTTAATACTATTCTTTGGTCATTTACAGATATTGCTTCTGCTCCTGCATTTTTTAATTCGTTTATTATTTGTATTATATCTGTTGAATGTACTAATAATCCCATTGTGTTAAAAGATTCTAAATTCGTAACAATTTCTTTATTGCTATCTGCTACTGTTATTATTATTCCTTTTCCTGTAACGTCTGTTTGTCCTAATAGTTTATTTGCTGTTTTTAGTTCTTCTTCTAATTGTTCTGAATTTGTGTCATTTTTTGTTGCTTGCGTTCTTTTATTTTCTAAGTCTTCTTTTTCTCTTGTTAGTTCGGCATATGTTAAATCGTATTTTTCTTTCCATTTTAATACTTCATCTTTTAATTCGTTTTTTGTATTTCCTACAGTTTTTGTTGCTTCTTTTATTGTATTTAATTGCACTACTATTCCTAGTGTAAGTAAGAAACACATTATTCCTATTGTTATTGCAACATGTTTTTTATTCAAAAATATCACCTTCTTATAAATTATATTTTATACTTGTTCCCTAAAATATGCTTTATCTGTGTTTATGTTTCCGTTTACAAATACTTCTCCTGCTTTTCCGGTTTCTTTTTCTATAATTGCTTTTACATATAGCATTCTTGTACTTATACTACTTGCATCTCCTAAGTATACTGTCTTTTGTTCTCCTTCTAATATTAATTTATATTCATTTTTGTCTTCAATATCTATTTTTGTAATGTATCCTATAATATTATTGCTTTGTGCTGTATCTACTATTTTTAATACAGTTTCTAATTTATTTAAGTCATCTTCTGATAGCCTATTTCCTACATTTATATTCTCTATGTTTGTTGAAAACCCTGTTATTGTTATTACTTCTATTTTATTACTATTTTTTTCTAATATGTAACCTTGATTGTTTATGTATGCATATTCATTATTTTCTAATTCTAACATAAATGTGGCTGTTCTTTCTTGTACTGTTATTTCAATAATATTTGGTAATTTTCTTGTAATTGATATTTTATCTATATATGCATTTTGTCGTAAGTTCTTTTTTATTTGGCTTTTATTTAGTTTATATATATTTTGTCCAATTTCAAGTTTTGATAAATTTATACATTCGGTTGTTGTTATTTTACTGTTTCCAAATACTCTTATTTCTTCTATATTGAATATTGGTGACATGAAAAATATTAGTATTGCAATTATTATTAAAAATATTATACATAGATATTTAATTACTCTTGATTTTTTGTTTATTTTCTTTTTTTCTTTTTTTATATTCGATTTTTTTAATACTTGATTGTCTACTGGTTTTACATTTAATCCTATTACTATTTCATTATCTAAATTGTATTTTTCTTTTTTCTTTTTTGGTGGCAGGGTAGATTTTTTTCTACCCTTTTTATTTTCTAACTTTTTAGACATTTATTCACCTTCCTCAATTTTTATATTTGCTCCTAAGTTATTTAATTTTTTATCTAAATTTTCATATCCTCTAAGTATATATTCTATGTTTTCTATTTTTGTTTTTCCTTTTGCATTTAATGCTGCTACAACTAATGCTGCTCCTCCTCTTAAATCTGTTGCTTTTACATTTGTTGCAGTAAGTTTTCTTACGCCTTTTATTATAGCACTTCTACCTTCTATTGTAATTTTTGCTCCCATTCTTTTTAATTCATTTGTGTATTTGTATCTGTTTTCAAATATATTTTCTATTACTATTGATGTTCCTTTGGTTGTGCATAGCATACTTGCAAATACTGATTGCATATCTGTTGGAAATCCTGGGTATGGCATTGTTTTTATGTCTATACTTTTCATTTTTTTTGGTGCTTGTAGCATTATACTATTTTTTGTTGTTTCTATTTTGCAACCACATTCTTCTAATTTGTGTAATACTGGGGTTAAGTGTTCTGGTATTACTTCTTTTAAATTTACTTTTCCACCTGTTACTGCTACACTACATAATATTGTTCCTGCTTCTATTCTATCTGGCATTATTTTGTAACTTGCGTTTTTTAGTTTTTCTACACCTTTTATTGTAATAACATTACTTCCTGCTCCACTTATATTTGCACCCATTTTATTTAATATGTTTTGCAAGTCTATTATTTCTGGCTCCATTGCTGCATTGTTTATTGTTGTTGTTCCTTCTGCTAATACTGCAGCTAGCATAGAGTTTTCTGTTGCTCCTACACTTGGAAAATCTAATGAGATTTCTGTTCCTATTATTTTATCACAATTACACCTAATAAATCCAGCATTTTCTTCAATATTTATTCCTAAATTTTGAAATGCTTTTAAATGTAAATCTATTGGTCTTGTTCCTATGTCACATCCTCCGTGGATATGAAAATGTTGCTTTTTTTAGTCTTCCTATTAATGCTCCTGCAAGTATTACTGATGACCTCATTTCTCTCATCATATGTTCTGGTATTTCAAATTTTTCAACTTTTGTGGAATCTATTATTATTTTACCATTATTCTTCTTAATTTTGCAACCTAAATATTTTAAAATTTCAAACATTACTTTTGTATCGTGAATATTGGGTACGTTGTATAGTTTTGTTATTCCTTTATTTAGTATACATGATGCTATTATTGGTAATGATGCGTTTTTAGAGCCTGAAACAAAAGTCTCTCCTTCTAGTTTTTTTCCTCCTTCTACTATGTAACTTTTCATAAAAAATTCACCTTCCTTTATGTAAGTATTTTATGCTTAACATAAAGTTTTGGTGAATGAATATAATAAGAAAATTGTGCGTTAGCGAAAGCATAGCTTTCGACGCACACATGTGCATTTTGCTTCGCAAATATGCACAGCCCAATGTAAATTAACCTTTTTGTATACAGAAAAATCTTCGATTTTTCCTATACAATTAAAAAAGTAAGCAATTATTAATGTAAATGCTTACTTTTTTTGCTATCTTCTTCGTAAATATACATATATGGTTATTATAGTTATGATAACTGGTATTAATAATATTATAATTATAAAGGCTAATAACGATTCTGTCATGCCTGTTACTTTTACATCAACTGTACTAATAGTATCTAAAATTGAGGCTGTTATTTTTGCATTTCCCCAAAATTGACTTGTTACAACTCCTTCATCTGATACAGTTGCAACTTTTGGATTATTTGTTTCCCATTTTAGCATGCTTCTAAATATATCTTCATATCCTTCTGGATTAGTTGTTATTGTAGCAACAATTTGCTCTGTTGTATTTGGTTTCATTACTAAATTATTTGTTGATAGTTTTAATTCATATTGCAATTTATCTAGTTCTTCTGCTTGAATTTGATTATCTTGAATTTCAATGAAATCTGTTAAATATACATTATAGTTTTGTTTATCTATTGTTAATGGAACAGCATTATTTATTCCTGCTTGTAAGGTTTCAATATCTCCACCTAATAAAAATACATTTGCTTTATTCATTTGTTTTGTTTTTGCAGTTTCATCTTTATCTGCTCCAACATAAAAATTATTAACTTTGCCCCCAAACATTTCTAAATTAATTTCTTCAAGCAATCCTTTACTAAAACTTCTATATGTGCCAATTGTTCCTCCTGCTATTTCTACTTCTGAATGTCCTACATATCCATCTTCTCCTGCTCCTGTAACAATAAATTTAGATAAATCTCCACCATTAATTGTTAAATTTGTTGAACCTACATAGGCATATTTATCGCCTCCTGCATAGATTCTTCCTTCCATATATCCATCTGGTAATCCTTCTATGTTATTTATAGTTAAGTTCGCATTGTTTACGCGATTTCCAGAACCTTTTAAATCAGATTCAGAGCCAGAATCATAAGTTATTGAATGTAATGTAACAGCTTCTGCTCCTCCTGCATATATTCTTGCAACATAACCTCCATTTACAACAACATTGGAATTTTGTATTTCTGAATATAAAAAGCCTCCTCCATAAAGTCCTTCATTTATAGTACCTCCATTTATTACTACTGTAGCATTATTCACTTGGTCTTTTTCAGATTTTGAATTTCCCCAACCTCCTGCTACTACACTTTTTACTTTTCCATTGTTCATTATTATACTAGTTGTTTCACATTGTTCGCCTACACCTGTTCCAAATACAATTGTATTTTCTGATATTGCTATACTTTTATCGTTCCATTTTACAACTGTTTGATTTTCTTCATTTACATCTATTACTATATCTGTACCATTTGCATATAATACATCTACATTTGTATCAAAATTTTTTACATAATTTGGTTCATCTGCTGCATAACTTGAAATTGAGGCTAAAAATAATAAAAATAAGGACATAATCATTGAATAAATAATTTTTTTCATAATTTTTATTCTCCTTTCATTTTTCTAACTTCACGTCCATATTATATTTTATGAATAATTTAGATAAAATGATATTCCAAATATTTAGTATAATTTGTTATTAAATCTTTAAAGTAATCTAAATATGTTTTTTTATTTATATCCTTTTCACTTATTATATCTATTTCTTTTATAATCTTATCTCCTATTTTTAATGTTAATTTTCCTATTACTTGATTTTTATACACTGGTGCATTCAAAATTTTTTCTGTTTGTATTTCTACATTTATATCTTTTATTTCTTCCTTATTTACAGGATAAGAGTTTTTGTCATGTAAATTTATTATTAGATTTGCATAGTCTTCTTTTCCTTTTATTATTTCGACTGCTTGTAAATTTTCTTTTTTCCATTCAATAAATTCTTTTTCTATTATGCTATCTAAATCAACTATTTCGTAATTTTTAAAAGCATATTCTATTAATTTTATACTATCTTGTGTTCGATATTTTTTTGTATCTGCTCCTAATACTACACATATAACATCTAAGTTATCTCTTTTTATTGCTGTTACTAAGCATCTATTTGCACCATTTGTAAAACCTGTTTTTACTCCATATACTCCATTTAGATTTCCTAATAATTCATTTGTATTATTTAGTTGTTTAGTGTTTCCATTTATTGTTATTGTATATGTTTTAGTTTTTACTATGTTTGCAAATTTTTCTATATTTAGCGCATAGTCTGCAAGTTTTGCAAGTTCATAAGCAGTTGTGTAATGTTCTTCTTCATCTAATCCGTGTGGTGTAACAAAATGTGTATTTTCTAAGCCAATTTCTTTTGCTTTTTCGTTCATTAAGTTTGCAAATTCACTTATGCTACCTGCTACATATTCTGCTAGTGCTACTGCAGCATCATTTCCTGAGCAAAGCATTAAACCATATAATAAGTCATTTACAGTGATTTTTGCTCCACTTGTTAAGCCTAATCTTGAACCTCCTGTTCCTGCTGCTTTTTTTGATACTTCAACTGTATCTGTTAAATTTGCATGTTCTAATGTTACAAGACATGTCATTATTTTTGTGGTTGAAGCCATTTTTCGTTTTGTATTTTCTTCTTTTCCATATATTACTGTTCCTGATGTTCTATCGTATATTACTGCTGCTCTTGAATTAATTGTTGGTATATTTGTTGGTTTTGCTGATGCTTCAATTATTTCTTCTATGTTTATATCTTCTATTTCAGTTTCTTCGTCATCTGCATATATTGGAAATATAATATTAGATACAATTATAAAAATTATTAATATCTTGATTATTTTTTTCATAAAAAAATCACCTTTTAAATTATATTTTTTAAGGTGATTTTTATTACTATATATTTAATCTTCAAAGTATTTTCTTACGTTTTCGTCTAATGTTCTTTCTCTATCATTCTCTTCTTCTATTTTTTCTTTTTCCTCTCTTGAAGCATCTGATATATAATTTACGTTTACGTCTGGATTTGTTCCTTGTTCATTTTTTTCTTTTTCAAATTCTTCTATTTCTTCATTTATTCTTGTATTTCTATTCTTATCCATAAATTGATTCACTTCTTGTTGTTTTTCTTGAGGTCTTTGTGTTGTTGTTTCTACTTTTGTTGATATATATTTATTTGTTACAGGGTCTTTTCTTAAAGCACTTAATTCTATATATCCATATTGACCAATTTTTACTGAAAAATCATAGTCTTTACTTGTTGTGCATTTCATTAAACCATATATATTTTCTTCTTCTACTTTTCCTGTATCTGAATCTATATTTTTGGTTGTTTTCATTGTTTCTTGTGAAGATTCTATTGTTTCAAAATATTTTGGTGGCTGACCTTTTTTTAATCCTACAAATTTAAATGTATCCATACTTGATATATATACTAATCTTACTTCGTCAAATTGTCTTGCTTCTGGTACTTTATTAAAAAATAGGTTATCTTTTCCAGATAGTTTTACTTTTACACAAGACCTAATATCTCCTTCATCTAAATTTAGGGCTTCTTCTAATTGTTCTGTACTTTTTTCTGGATCCTCAGATATTTCCTCTGTTTCTTCTTGTTTATCATCATTATTTTCTTCTTTATCACTTAATTCTTGTTCTGTATTTTCTTTATTACTTGATATTTGCTCTTTATCTTCTTCTAATTCATCTAATTCTGCTTTTGTATATGTTATGCTCTTTTTGTTTTCATTTAATTTTTTTATTTCTTCTATTGTTGTATTGTCATTTATAGCTTTATCTATAAATGTTATTTTTCCTTCTATATCTATTTGTGCTATTTTATGAGTTGTATCTTTTTTGTATATTTCATAAGTTATAGAATTTGATTTTTCTAATTCTACAACATATATATCATCTAACATTAATGGTATATCTTTAAATTTGGTTTTTAAATCAAAATCTTCATAGTAGGTTATATTTAATATTTCTGTTAGTTCTAATTCCTCATTTTCTTCTGGTTTGTTCTCTTGATTTTGATTATTTTCTTGTTTTATTTTTTCTTCTAAATCTTGTTTGAATTGTATTATTTCTTTGTTTATTTCATCAATACTTTTTTCTTCCATTTTTTCCTCCTTATATATCAAATGATATTTCAAAATCTGTTCCAGTTCCTAGTTTCATTATGATAGTTTTTTGTTTTGTAGCACTTACATTATTTTCTATTCCATTAATATTTACTTCATATATTCCTATATCTCCTTCTGTTGAAAAAGAATTAAATGTAACATCATTAAATTGATAAAATGTATTTACTACATAATTTTCAAAATCATTTAATGTTGGAAAATAATTTTGTTTAAATCCGCTATTCAAAATATTATAAGCACTTTCATAATCTTTATTATTAATCATTTTTATAACTTTTTTTATATTTAATTCCACTTTTTCTTCTAATGAAGAATTATTATAAGTTTCAACAAATTTTTCAGTATCTATAGTATAATCATCTAACATAACTTCATATTTCATTATTGCTCTTTCTTCAAAAATATAATAATTATTATACTGGTCTATACATTCATAAATAGTATAATTATCATAATTGCTTATGGTGTATTTTACTAATTTGGCTTTTTTTATTTCTTCAATATTATTATTAATATATTGACTAAATTTTGTATAATCTGAAAATCTTTTATAAGAATACTCTGTTTCTAATAAATTATATGCATTTTCTATATTATTTAAAATTTCTGATTTATAAGTTACAAAATAAATATTAGCCATTGTTTCAATGTCTATTTCATTTTCTGTATATTCATTGTAACTATTAATATTACTATCTTCTATTAAGTTTATTTCTTCTACATTTATAATTTGAGGTATTATTGAAAATGTTTTATTTTCTGTATTCAATATAACGGTTAAATTAAAATTATATTCCTGTCCTCTTTCGTTTAATAAATCTTCTCTTATTTTACCGTATACTGTATAAATTTCTATTTCTTCTTTTTTTGCATATTTCATTTCTTCTGCAGTAAATATTTGTTGTTTTTCAATTGGTTGTATTTTTGCAGAAATATTATTTACATCTATATTATTTTTATTAATATAATATTCATTTAATACTCTATACACTGCATAATTATCTTTATCTACAATGTATGATATATACTTTTCAACACATGATTTTACTGTAAAAAATTTATCTCTATCTTTCACAGAATTTAATCTTATAGTTTCATTATTAGGAATATTATTTTGAATTGTTTGATTTTCATGTATATAATTTACATTATTATTTGTAATTTGATTATTTATTACGTTATTATTTTCTATTTCATTATTATTAGAATATAGTTTTATTATTATAATAGAAAATATAAGTATTAATGAAATTATACTAGTAATAATTATTAAAATTTTTATTTTTTTCAAATTTTACACCTCTACTTATTTCCAAAAATATTATTCATTATATCTATTCTTAAATCCGTAGAATATACTGCATATGTAGCTTGTTCTTCATCTGTTACAGGTTCACCTGGTAAATGGTTACAAACTCCTTCATTTTTTTCATATTCATTCATAGCCTGTATATAATAATATGTTCCCATAGCATATCTATTAAGTCCATTAGGGTCACCTTTATGAATTGAATCTAATCCAGAATATATACAATATAATACATAAATATTAGTATTAGGTGTTCCTTCTAATTTAGAATTATATACAGATTTTGATTCTGCAAAATTTAATGCCCCTTGATACAAAGATGACTCTACATTAGAATATTTGTTCATTAGTGTACAATATGCTCTTATTGAATTAACAGGTGTTTCATATTGTGTTGCTCCACTTGGATTATCATTTGTTGCATTAATACCAAAATAATTATTTTTTACAATAAAATATGAGCCATAACCAGTTTCTAAACATGCATGTGCAAATGCAAATTCTGCATTAATTCCCATTTCAGTACATATATCATAAAAATCTTCTGCATATGGTACCATATTTGCTTGATATGACGAAATATCTGATGGTCTATATTGTTCTATGCATTGAATAAAGTCCTCTTTACTTATGCTTGTTGTAAATGGGTCAACATTTGCTCCTCCTCTAGGTGAATCTGCACTCACATATTCTAATGGATCTACTGGAGTTCCATTAAGTTCTATTTGAAAATGTAAATGTGCTCCTGTAGAATAACCTGTATTTCCCATAATACCAATAATTTGTCCTTGTTTTACTATATCTCCTACCTCTACTGTACGACTTCCTTCATACATGTGCATATATTTTGTAACAAATCCATCTCCATGGTCTATTACAATATATTCACCTGCTGAACCTTCT
>CANQOW010000008.1 GCA_947625545.1 uncultured Clostridia bacterium | reverse complement strand
AAATATGCACAGCCCAATGTAAATTAACCTTTTTGTATACAGAAAAATCTTCGATTTTTCCTATACAATAAAAAAAAAGCCTCCTATTTTCTAGGAAACTTTTTAAAATTTATTTTGAAATTATATTACTTATACAATTAGAGCAAATATTTTTATTTGAATAATTTGTTAAATTTTTTGTACTTCCACAAAAAATACAATTTGGTTCACTCTTTTTTAAAATTATTGATGAGCCTTCAACATATATTTCTAATGGATCCTTTTCTTTAATTTCAAATTTATTTCTCAGTTCAATTGGTAGTACAACCCTTCCTAATTCATCTACTTTTCTAATAATTCCTGTTGATTTAAGCATAAAGTACCTCCTATAAATATATATTTTTTCAACATCCTTTTATTAAAATTTGTTTTCCAAATTTAGTTAATTTTACTATATAAATTATAAACTGTCAATATTTTTTAACAATATTTTCCAAATTTTTTATTTTATAGTCAAAAAAATTTATATTTCTTCTGAATGTAACATTATATCATTTCTTGTTATAATTGTATTAGGATGAACTAATCTTCCGCGTTTTATATTATCTTGTATTACAATATTTAAACAATAAATCATTGCTTTATCTAAACTTTTATTTGATATTTCAATTGCCTCTTCAATGTCTGCAAAATTTCTTGTTTTTTCTGTTTTATCTGCTAAAAATATTATTTTATCTAATTTTGTCATATTTTTACTACCCGTTGTATGTAATTCTATTGCATTTTTCATATAATCTGTAAAACCATATTTTTTGCCACATATGTCTGCTCCTATTTTTCCATGTAATAGATATAATTGTTTTTCTTCTATTTCATCTATTTCTATATTATTTTCTTTTACATATTCTTTTATTTCGTCCTCATTTAATTCTTTTGCAATATCATGTGTTATTCCAACAAGTTTTGCAATTTCTACATCTTCACCATGAATTTTTGCAAGTTCTTCTGCTCTTTCCATAACTGCTACTGAATGATTATATCTTTTTTCTGATAATATTTCTTTTACTTCTTTTTGTATTTGTTCTAAATTCATTTTTTATTCCTTTCTAAAATTATTTTAGGGCAATATTATTGCCCCATTTATTAATAAATTAAATATTATTTTTTGTAAATCTCCAAGCATCTTCACACATTTCATCTAACTCTTTTTCTGCAACCCAACCTAATTCTACTTTTGCTTTAGTAGGGTCTGCAAAACATGTTGCAATATCTCCTGGTCTTCTATCTGTTATTCTATATTTTACAGTAACACCATTTACCTTTTGGAACGCATCAACTATTTGTAAAACGGAATATCCTTTACCTGTTCCTAAATTGTATGCTTCAACTCCTGTCATTTCTCTTGCTTTTTTTAATGCTTTTAAATGACCTTTTGCTAAATCTACAACATGTATGTAATCTCTTACTCCTGTACCATCTATTGTATCGTAATCATTTCCAAATACATTTAAGCATTCTAATTTTCCAATAGCAACTTGATTTATATATGGCATTAAATTATTTGGGATTCCGTTAGGATCTTCACCTATTTTACCACTTTTATGTGCTCCAATAGGATTAAAATATCTTAATAAAATTACACTAAATTCTTTGTCTGATATATATACATCTCTTAAAATTTGTTCTATCATTAATTTTGTACTTCCATAAGGATTTGTTGTTGATAATGGAAAATCTTCTTTTATTGGAACTGTTTTTGGTGTTCCATATACTGTTGCAGATGAACTAAATACTATTTTTTTACAATTATATTTTTTCATTAGTTCTAATAATATTAATGTACCTGTAATATTATTATGATAGTATTCAATAGGTTTTTGAACAGATTCTCCAACTGCTTTTAAACCTGCAAAGTGTATTACTGATTCTATTTTATTTTCTTTAAATACATTTTCTAATTTTTCTTTATCTAGTAAGTCTACTTCGTAAAATTTAAAATCTTTCCCAGATATTTCTTTAATTTTATCTATCATTTCTGGCTTGCTATTAGAAAAGTTATCTACAATTACTATATCCTCCCCTGCTTCTAATAATTCAATTACCGTATGGCTACCTATATAGCCTGTACCACCTGTTACTAAAACTGACATAAAAAAACCTCCTATTTTATTTTTAATTTAATAAACTTAATTATCCTTCTATATACAATTTTTGATAAATTTTATAGTAATTTAATATTTTTCGTACATAATTATTTGTCTCTTTAAATGGTATATTTTCTGCATTTGAACCATCTTCATTAATAATTCCTTTATTTATCCAATTATTTACATTTCCTATTCCGGCATTATATGCAGCCAATGCTAAAATGTAATTTTGATTATAATATTCCATTAATTCTGATAAATATTTTATACCTATTTGTATATTATCTTCTGGATTATATAAAGTTGTGTCATTATTATACTCTATATTTATATTTTTTGCAACTTGTTGAGCAGTAGAATCCATTAACTGCATTAATCCCATTGCTTTACTAGAAGATATTACAGTTTCATTAAAATTACTTTCTGCTTTAATTAAAGAAAATATTAATAATGGGTCCACATTATACTGCTCAGAATATTTATATACAAATTCTGAATAATCTATTGGGTACATTTTTTTTAAAATTATATTCTCAAATTTAAAAATTTTTAAAATTAATAATAATATAATTATAATTACTATTAAAATTAGAAATTTTTTGATTTTTTTTAACAAACTATTTTCCTCCATTAAATTTATTTTGCATCATACCAATCTTTTCCTTCTTCAACTTCTACTTTTAATGGAACATCAAATTTAACAACATTTTCCATTGTTTCTTTTAATAATTGTTTTATCAAATCTTTTTCATCTTCAGTTGCTTCTATTATAAGTTCATCATGAACTTGCAAAACTATTTTTGATTTTAATTTTTGTTCCTTTATTTTTTTATATACTTCTATCATAGCCATTTTCATTATGTCTGCTGCTGTTCCTTGTATTGGTGTATTCATTGCAGCCCTCATTCCAAATTGTCTTATCATATAGTTTTTAGATTCTAATTCTGGTATATATCTTCTTCTATTAAATAATGTTTCAACATATCCAGTTTCTTTTGCTATTGTAGGAATTTCTTCCATAAAATTATGAATTCCATTATATTTTTCTAGATATTGTTCTATATATTGTTTAGCAAGTTTTCTTGAAATTCCAAGTTGTTCTGCTAAACCAAAATCGCTTATTCCATAAACTATTCCAAAATTAACCGCTTTTGCTTGTGACCTTTGTTCTTTTGTAACTTGTTCAATAGGTATATTTAATACTTTAGAAGCAACTTGTAAATGTATATCTTCATTATTTTTAAATGCTTGTATCATTGTTTCATCTTTTGATATATGTGCTAATACTCTTAATTCTATTTGAGAATAATCTGCATCTATAAATATACCTTTTTCTGCTTTAAATACTTTTCTTAATTGTTTTCCTAAATCTAATTTTGTAGGTATATTTTGTAAGTTTGGTTCTGTACTACTTATTCTACCAGTTGCTGTAACAGTTTGATGAAAATATGAGTGAATTCTATTTGTTTTTTCGTTGATATATGGCAATAAGCCTTCAACATAAGTTGAATTTAATTTTGCAAGTTGTCTATATTCTAATATTTTTTCAATAACAGGATGTTCTTTTTTTAGTTTTTCTAATACATCAACATCTGTTGAATAACCATTCTTATTTTTCTTTATTACAGGTAATTTTAAATTTTCAAATAAAACTACTCCTAATTGTTTTGGTGAGTTTATATTAAATTCTTCTCCACAAATTTTATAAATTTCTTGGGTAATTATATTCATTTTTTCTAATATTACTTTACCAAATTCTATTAATTCTTGCTTATTAATATACATACCATTCCATTGCATATCTGCTAATACTTCTAATGTTGGCATTTCAATTTCTTCAAATAATTTATATTGGTTTGTTTCTTTTAATTTTTCAATAGTTTTTTCATATAATTTTCCAATACAATAAGTATAAATACAATATAATTCTTTATTATCTTTTTCTTCTATTGTTTCAAATAAATTTAATTGATTATTTTCTTCTGTTTTCTTTCCATTATTTTCAAGATATTCATTTATGTCTATATCTAAATAATTTAAACTTAATTCTTCAATAGTATATTTTGAATTATTTGAATTTAATATATATCCTGCTATTTCTGCATCAAATTTTAAATTTGTTATATTTATTCCGATTTGTTTTAATAAAATATAATCTACTTTTTGTTTATATCCTATTTTTTCTATATTTTCATTTTCAAATATTTCTTTAAAAATTGATAAAAATTCTTCTTTAAAATCTAAATAATATATTGTATCTTTTATGAAAATATAAATATCCTTTATTTTCTTTTTTATAACTAAGGTATTATCATTTATTGGTTCAGAATTTAAATAATATATTATTCTTCCTTCATTTTCAATTTTTTCTTTTATTTGTTCTAATTCATTTATTGTTTTAATTTCTACTATCTTATATAATTCTTCAAGATTCTTTATTGTTTCTTTCTCATCTTCTTTTAAATTAAATCTTTCTATATATCTATTAAAATTTAGTTTTTTAAATAATTCTAATACTTCTTTTTTATTCCATTCTACAACTTTAAAATCATCTAATTTTTCATCAATAGGTACCTTTATATTAATTGTACCTAAAGTTTTAGATAAAAATGCTAAGTCTTTATTTTCAATTATTTTTTCTTTTAATTTACCTTTTATATCTGATTTGCCAGTTTCTATTTTCTCATATAATTTTTCTATTGTTTTGTATTCTTTAATTATATTTAAGGCAGTTTTTTCTCCTACTCCTGGTATTCCTGGTATATTATCAGAGTTATCTCCCATTAATCCTTTTACTTCAATTAATTGTTTTGGTTCTATGCCATATACTTCAAATACTTTATTTTTATCAAAATCTTCTTCCTCTGTTTTTCCTGCTTTAGTTCTTGGTATTCTTATAGTTATGTTATCTGATGCTAATTGAAATGTATCTCTATCACCAGAAAGGATTGTTACTTTTAAACCTTTTTTTTCACCATATTTTGCAAGTGTTCCTAATATATCATCCGCTTCGTATCCTTCTTTTTCAATAATCTTTATATTCATTGCTTTTAATACTTCTTTTATAATAGGCATTTGTACTGCAAGTTCATCAGGCATTCCTTTTCTTGTACCTTTATATTCTTTATATAATAGGTGTCTTGCAGTTGGTGCTTTCATATCAAAGGCTACTACCATATATTCTGGCTTTATATCTTCAATTATTTTAAACATAATTGCAAGAAATCCATATACTGCATTTGTATATGTTCCATCTTTTGTCATTAATAAATTATTTCCCATAATCCCATAAAAAGCCCTATTTAAAATACTATTTCCATCAATTAAAACTAACTTTTCCAAATTTTTCTCCTTTAATTTAAATTAGATAATTATAATTAATTTTATCCAATTATTTTCTTATATACACTCTATATATTGGAATATCTTTGCTATTTTCAATGTAATATTCTTGTATAAACTTATCCCATAAAGTTTTATCTTCAATTAAATCATAAAACTCACTATTGTTATCTTCACATATAAAAATTAATTTAGGAATATTTTCATATAAATCTACAACTAGCTCATTAACCATTACAGCTTTTCTTTCTTTAGTAAACGTATTCCATAAAGGTAAATAACTATATTTAGATGCAGATAATCTTCTAGTTGCAAAATTTGCTCCTACAGATTCCATTCTTCCACCTATTAATTGAACTAAATCATCTGAATTAGTATTGTTTTCTATAAATTCATTTATTATATCACTAAATAAATATCGATTAGTTATTTTGTTTTCTTCAATAATACATTTTATATATAGATTGTAACCTTTAAATGATATAGCAAAAACAATTATGGCTATAATTATTAATTTATAATTATATTTTAATTTTATATTTTCATATAATTTTAAATAAAAACAAACTACAATATTTACAATAGGTATGAAAGTTATAAAATAATGCATTTGATATGCACCAGCAACAGAATTAGCATATAAGTTAATTATTATTGCTAAATTAGCACCTAATAAATATAGCTTGCATTGTTTATTTTTTATTTTTTTAGTAATAATTAAAATTATTGATATTATCATAAATACTAACATAAAAATAGAAGCACCACAATAATTAAATGTTTTTATCATATCATATAAAACTTTTATTTTATGAGTAAATGTACCTGAATTAAATCCATCTAAAATACCAAAATATGCAGTATTCATACAATCTAATAGCGCATTATTTTTTATTAAATATATTAACATTGGTGTAATTCCAATTATAAAGCCTAATATTCCATATAATAAAAATCTAAAAATTTCTTTAAAATCTCTTTTTATTAATAAATTAATTCCTATAACTATAAAGAATGCTAAAAAAGTTGCTAACATGTTAAGTCTTAAAGTTGCAATTAATGCCGTTAAAATTCCCCAAAAAATTATTTCAATATTTTTTATTTTCTTATCTTTTAAAATTTTTATAGTAAAAAGATAAATTCCAACAAATATTATTGGTAAAGCAAAACTCTCGCTAAAAGTTCCAACTTCAAAACAAAGTACCCAAATGCTAAAAGTATATATAATGCCTAGTAAAGAATAAATATCATTATTTGTAATTACCTTAATTGTTTTATATGCATATAATACACTAATAAATATTGATAATAATTCTAATATATATATTCCATATCTTTCATTTATAAATAATCCTATATAATAAATAAAATATAATAAAGGACCTTTATTTTCCCATACTTCTTTATATAAAATTCTTCCTTTTTGCATAGCAAATGCTACATAAGAAAATATTCCGCAATCATGACTTAAAACATTTCGATGAATCGGAGAATAATTAGTTCCTAAACTTAAAAAAAATGCAAATAATATTAATATTATTAAATAAATTATAGAAGATTTATTATTAAAAAATTTTAATTTTATAGCAGTAATTAGACTTCTTTCTGCAGTTTTTAAAACTTTCATTTTACTATTTCCGCATTTTTTATCATATCTAAGTTCAAAACCTATTTCTTCAAATTTTCCTCCAACTACATAAACTTTATATAATAATTCCATCATACAGGCAAAACTTTTTTCTTTTATTGGGTTTTCTCCATATTTTTCTAATAATTTTTTTATAATATTATATGTATACATTCTATATCCACATGTATAATCTTTTACATTAGGAATTTTTAAAATCATAGAATAATATATTTTTGCGAAATCACTCATTAATTCTCTATTTTTAGATAACCCAACAATACTAGAATCCTTTTTATATCTAGATGCTATAACACAATCATTTCCATCTAATATTAAATCTATCATTTTAGATACATATTTGGGATTATGAGTATTATCTCCATCCATTAAAACAAGTAAATCTTCTTGAGTTCCATTTTTATTAAAATATTCTAATGCTGTATTTAAACCGCCTCTTAATTGCTTATTTTCTTCATGTTCAATTAATATTATATTAGAATATTGTTTTTGTTTTTCTAATACCTTATTTTTGGTGTTATCTGTACTACAATCATTTATTACTACAATATTTAAATCATAATTTTTGTTTTTTAACATTACTAATTGTTTATTCCAATCATCAATTAGTGGACCAATGTTATCTTCCTCATTATAACATGGTAAAATAGCAAATATTTTTTTCATATAATTTCTCCTTATTTTATATTTAACATAACCAATCCAATTATTATTAACACAATTCCAATTATTCCATAATTATTAATATATTCTTTAAATATAAAACAACCTGATAAAATAACAAATATTTGGCTGATTCCTGTTAGTATTGGCATAATATATGTTAAATCAAATTTTTTTACTATAACAAAAGTAAATATTAAAAAACTTCCTATATAACAAATTAACCCTAATAAAGAAATTATACTTATGGAACAGTTAAATATTCCGTTTTTTATATTTAATATTACTGAATTTGCACCAAGTTTTATTAAAATTAATCCTCCACTTGATAATAATAAATAAATTGCTATAATTAATATTTCCATTTTATTTCTCCTTATATTGCTATTAATATTTTTATATTTTTATTTCAATAAAATTATTTATATCGATTTTATTAAAAATAAACCACAGAATAACCATTAATGCGAAGAAATATGTTCCGTATATATAACCCTCTCCAAATGCAAAGAATATTGTACTTGCTAATTCAGCAGTAATAGTTAAATTTATAGTTGATTTTATTGTTTTTTTATTTTGCCACATTATTAATGGCATTAACCATATAATATACCATACTTGAAAGTTTGTTATTACAAAAAATAACAAAAATATTATCATTATATATGATATTCTTAAATTATTTCTTAAACTTACTTTTTTCTTAAACAGATTAATAAAAATTTCAATTAAATATATTGAAGCAAATATTATAGTAAATATTAATTTTACAGTATTTGCAATTTGATAATTAAATATTAAATCTATAATTAATAATAATGATTTTGCATGTTTTCCTTGTTGTGTAATTATTCCTTGTAAAACTTGTACATCTTTTGTATATATTAAGTATATTCCACAAAGAACAATTAGAAATATTAATGCTAACCATAGTGCATTTAAAATTCTTTTTGAAATTTTTTCATTTTTATAATACCATATTACTAAAAAAGGTGCAATAAGTATTGCAACATATTTAACTGCTGTTGCTATACTTAATGCTATTATACTTAATATAATATTTTTCTTTTTTATAGCAAAATATAGAGCTAATAATATAAAGAAAACTAATAAAATATCATTGTGCACATTTGTAATGCTTTCAAATAAAACTAATGGATTTAATGCATATATTAACATTAGTATTTTTTTATTTGTTAATTTATGTATCAATTTACAGTTTAATAAATGTAAACATAAGTTAAATATTTTAAATATAAATAATGCTAATGTTAAGTTACCAAATGATAAACTTGCTAATAACTTACTTACAAGCGTCCAAAAAGGGCCATATACTATTTTTTGTTGTTCCCAAAATTCAGGCATTTTTTTTAATATTTCATCATTTTTAATTTCATTACTTTGTTTCAATTCATATATAGAGGTATAATATGGATTTATTTTATATTTTGCATCACTCCACCCTGTTGCTATATAATAAAATATATCTGTAGAAGTCATTGGTAAAATTAACATAAATAATGTAGATACTATTATAACAAATTTTATTATATCTTTATTATTTTTAAAAATTTCTTTATGTTTTTTTAGAATTAAAATATATGTTATAGATATTAAAGTCATTATTCCCAAATAAATTAAGGAATCTATTAAATTATTTCTATTATTTGCTACTATATTGTATATATAATCTGGTTTTAAATCTAATATTTTGTTTCCTGTTAACATATATATTATTGATGGAAGTGCTAATAATATAATAAAAATTATAAACATTATTTTTATTGTATTTACATTCTTTATTTCTATTTGTAATTTTTTCATGTGTTTTCCCCTTGTATTATTAAAATTTCTTTTTGTATCTATCTTTTTTTATAATAGTACATTAATGCTACATTAATCATTTTTTAAGTCTTCAGCTTTATAAACATTATATCCTTCATATCTATAACTTGCATCAATACCTTTCATATAAACTTCTCTATCATTTATTTTGTTAGTTAATGCCTCTTTTAATAAAAACTTTATTTCTGTATTTTTAATTGGACTTCTTTCCATAGCTAATAGATAATCTTCTTTATTTATTTTGCTCCAATCAACAACTTTACCAAGCTCTTTTTTTAAAATCATATCTAACCAAATTCTTGTACTTCTTCCATTTCCTTCCCTAAAAGGATGAGCTATATTCATTTCAATATATTTATCAGCAATTTCATCGAAATTTGATTGTGGCATATTATCTATTTTTTTTAATGCTTCTTTCAAATACATTGCTGATGCAAATCTAAAGTTGTTTTTAGAAATATTTTCTGTTCTTATCTTTCCTGCAAATTCATATATATCTTCAAATAAATATTTGTGTATTTGAGATAAACCTTGAAAAGTTCCAACTTCAAATTCTTTTAATTTTCCTGTTTCAAATAATTCTATTGCTTTTAGTTTTTTTATTTTTTCTTCTTTTTTTGCAAGTTCTATTTCATTATTTAACCCTAATTTATTTTTTAACACCATATATCTTTCTCCTTTTTTTATCTATTATTTATTATGTATATACCTATCTTCTTCTGAAAATATGCATCCACAATATTTTTGCATATACAAACCTAATTCTCTTGCCTTGGCTTGTCCTTCTCTAAAGCCTACTCTAAAATCAATGTATAAAAATTCAATACCATATTTTTTAGCAATTTGTTCACCCATAATTTTTATTTCATCATGTTTTTGATATGGGCTAACAAGCAATGTTGTAGATATTGTATCATAACCATTTTCTACTGCATATTTTGCTGTTTGTTCAAGTCTTACTCTATAACAATAATTTGTACATCTATTTTCTAAATCATTTATTACATTTTTACAAAAATCTCTTAAGCCATAATTATCTTCAAAAATAGCATCTACATTTATACTTTTGGTATATTCTTTTAAACAATCTCTTCTTGCTTTATATTCCATATATGGATGAATATTAGGATTAAACCAATAAACTGTAGGTTCAATATTTTCATTTCTTAATCTATCTATACAATAAACACTACATGGTGCACAACAAGTATGTAATAATAATTTCATATTTTCCTCCATTTTTAAATTTTATTCTTTTAAATATATATCATAAATTTCAATGTTTCCTATTTTGTTAAAATTACTTACTATGTATTCTCTAACCAATTCAGGAGTTTGCCAATTTCTAGGGATACCATCTTTTTTGATTAAAATGATAATATTTTTTTCTTTTTGTAAATCTTCAATTTTTCCTTCTTCTCCTCTTCCACCTAAATTACCTATATTAAACATATCATAATCTTTATTATATATATCTATTGGTATCGTATATATAGCAGTATCTGAATCTAATATATACACTTTTTGTTCACTATTTAATATAAAATTATCAATATTATGAATTGATTCTATTAATGATTCTGAAATAGGAATATACTTGTAATGCGGTATATCATTTGTAATTTTATACTTTTTAAGCATTACATTAAATGTTTTTATACTAGTTACTAATAAATATAGTATTAAAAAACAATATATAAATAGTATAATAAATTTTATAATTTTATTATATTTCTTTGTAACATACTTTAAAAATATATTATAAATTATATATGACATTAATATCATACTTATTAAAGAACCTATTAAGAAGTGTATATCATTTGAAATTGGAAATGCAATTATAAATAACGCTACTCCATATATTAACATTGTAAAAATATTTTTAAATATAGTTACTTTTTTTAATAAATTATATATGATTAATAAACTTGTAATTATATATGTTAAAGGTATTAAAATTGATGTTACTTTTATAAATATATTTTTATCTTTTATTAAAATTGTATATGGTATAGAATTACTAAAAGTTCTTATACCTAATATACAATAATCTATAAAATCTTCTAAAGCATTATTATATTGTAAATATAATACCAATATTAATATTGGTGCTATAATTCCTAAAATTCTAAATAAAGAATTTTTTAAGAAAAGTTTAAAATCGTTTTTACTTTTTATAAAAATTATATTATTTAAAATTGAAGCGGTAGCAATTAATATGCCTACAGATTGTTTACAACAAATTGAAATTCCAGTTAAAACACCTATCAAAAACTCATATTTAAAATTATTGTATTCAATATTTTCTTCTTTCTTTTGTATATTTTTTAATTCTAAATTTAATATATTAATTGCAATTAAAGCAATAAACCAATTATAATCTAAACAAAAGAATTTTAGTAAATTCATTAATAAAATTACAATAATTAACAGATTTACCTCATCATTAAATTTCAGTAATTTCATTGTTCTATATAATGAATATAAAATTAATGTACCTAAAACCGCTGTTAAAATTCTAGTAATAATTAATTCATTAGCAATAAGTTTTAAAAATATAGCAGTTATCATTGCAAGTAATGGCGAGGTTATCATACTTATATCTCTATATGGTACTAAACCTTTTGCTATATTATTTGCAATATTGTAATTCCATAATTCATCTAAATCATTTAATGGTTTTGAAGTTGTTGTTAATAAAATTATAATAAAAATAATTACAAAGAAAAATATATTTTTTATATTTATTTTTTTCATATACACTATTCCTTCTATTTTGTAATATATTCTAATCCTAAATGTTTATATGCATCTGGTAATGCTATTCTACCTCTTGGAGTTCTTGATATAAACCCTAATTGTATTAAATATGGCTCATATACATCTTCTATCGTGTCTATTTCTTCACCTATGGTTGCTGCTAATGTTTCAATTCCAACAGGTCCACCACTATATGTAACAATTATTGTTTCAAGCATTTTTCTATCTATTTCGTCTAAACCTAAATCATCTATTTCTAATTTATTTAAAGCTATTTTTGCTATTTGTAAAGTTATTTTTCCATCTCCTAATACTGATGCATAATCTCTTACTCTTCTTAAAATTCTATTTGCTATTCTTGGTGTTCCTCTTGAGCGTCTTGCTATTTCATTTGCTGCTTGTTCTTCTATATCTATTTCTAATATAGTTGCAGACCTTGTTACTATTTCTTGTAATTGCTCTACCGTATATAATTCAAGTCTACATACTATTCCAAATCTATCACGAAGCGGTGTTGTTAATGAACCTGCTTTTGTTGTTGCTCCTATTAATGTAAATTTTGGTAGGTCTAATCTTATTGACCTTGCACTTGGTCCTTTTCCAATTATTATATCTAGTGTATAATCTTCTAATGCTGGATATAATATTTCTTCAACACTTTTATTTAATCTATGTATTTCATCAATAAATAAAACATCAAATTCAGATAAGTTAGTAAGTAATGCTGCTAAATCTCCCGGCTTTGTAATTGCAGGTCCTGATGTTATTTTTATATTTGAATTCATTTCATTTGAAATTATATTTGAAAGTGTAGTTTTTCCAAGTCCAGGAGGTCCATATAATAAAACATGGTCTAACGGTTCTCCTCTTTTTTTTGCTGCTTCTATATATACTTTCATATTTTCTTTGACTTTATCTTGTCCAATATATTCTGCTAGTATTTTTGGTCTTAATGATTTTTCTATTCTTTCTTCGTCATAATTTTCTAATTCCGGATTAATTATTTTATTTTCTTCCAATATTCTCACCTTTTCAATTATTATATATATAATTATATATTTTTGCAATGTATTTTTTAAAAAATTTGTTCTTTTGTTATTATTCCCTCTCTTAAAATATATGGCTTTTCATCTATTACTTTTACAATGGTTGATGCTGTTCCTATTTTGCATTCTCCTCCGTCAATATAATAATCTACTTTATTTTTAAAAATATTTATTAAATTATTTAAATTTGTTTCACTGTGCTCTCCTGAAATATTTGCACTAGGTGCTGCAATAGGAACTCCTGCAAGTTCTATTAATTTTCTTGTTATCTCATTATTTGGCATTCTAATTCCTATGGTGTTTGTATTTGAACTAACAATATTTGGTACAATTTCACTTTTATTTAAAATTATTGTTAACGGTCCCGGCATAAATTTTTCAATTATTTCGTATTCTTTTTTTGTAATATTTTTTGTTAGTTTTTCAATCATTTTTATGTCATTTACTAATAGGCTAATTGGTTTATTTATAGGCCTTTTTTTTATTTCATATATTTTTTTTACTGATTCTTCATTTAAACCATTTGTTCCTATGCCATATACTGTCTCTGTTGGGAATATTACTATTCCACCATTTTTTATTATTTCTGCTGGTTTTATTAGTTTTGAGTAATCTTTTGTATTTCTTAAATCTAAATAATTTTCCATTTTTTCACCTTATTTTAATTTTTATTGATTATATCATAATAAGGTTAATTATTCTACAAAAAATAGAGTAATTTTTAAAATTACCCTATTTTTATATTAATCTTATTTATTACAATCACAGTTATTTAAATTTACCATATTATTATTGCAACCATTCATATAAAATTTTTTCTCTGCTAATTTATCTTGAACGCCTCTTAATGCTTCACCAAATCTTTGGAAATGAACTACTTCTCTTTCTCTTAAAAATTTTAGTGGGTCTATTACATCAGGGTCATCTGCACATAAATCAATTAACTTTTCATAAGTTGCTCTTGCTTTTTGCTCTGCTGCTAAGTCTTCTTGTAAATCTGCTATTGGGTCACCTTTTACTGCTATTGTTGCAGCTGTATAAGGATAACCTGCTGCTGCTTGTGGGTAAACTCCCCATCCGTGATCTGTATAATAAGCACCTAAACCTTCTGCTTCTAATACCTTAGGATCAACTCCATCTGTTAATTGATGAATAATTGTACCTACCATCTCTAAATGGGCTAGTTCTTCAGTACCTATATCATTTAATACTGCTTTAGATTTTTGGTCTGGCATACCAAATCTTTGACTTAAATATCTTAAAGAAGCGGCTAATTCACCATCAGGTCCTCCATATTGTGAAATTATAAATTTTGCAAGTCTTGGATTTGTATTTTTTATATTTATTGGATACTCTAAATTTTTATTATAGGTCCACATTAATAATTCCCCCTTTCCCATGGCCACCTTTGGTAAATGTTAGGAGAATTATAACTAAAAAAAGTTTTGATCTTAATTATTTACTTTAAAATTATAATTAATAATTATTTCATTATCATCAATTATTATTTTATCAATTAATTTACATACTAAATTTTTATTTTCATAATTTAAATCATCAAATTTTAATATTTTTTTTATGCTTTCTTCAAAATTTTTTATTTTCTGTTGAATTTCTTTCTGTCTAATATAACTTTCATTACTAATTTGTTTTATTTTTTCTTCATACACTTGTTTTTCTTTTTCATATTTTTGGATCAATACTCTAAAGGTATCTTTTGAAATAATTCCTGATATTTTATCTTCGTACAAATTATTAATTAATTTATATATTTTATCTTTTTTTTCATTAAGAAAATTAATGTTGTTTTTATTAATATTAATATTAGAATTTATTATAGAAGAAAAATCTAATTTATTTATATTTAGATACCTTTTAATATTATTTTTTAATGACTTACTTACTTCATTTATTAAGTCTTCTTCTTTTAAATGTATATTGTGACAAAATTTATTTCCATATTTTTTATAACTTGAACAAACACATCTAGAGGTTCTTCCATGATTCAAATTATATGAAATTTTACTACCACATTTGCAAAAAACTAATCCTGTAAGTAAATGCTTTTTTCTATTTGAATAATTAAATTCATTTGTTTGCTTATTTAACATTTCTTGAACAGTATTAAAAATTGAAATATCAATAATTGCTTTATGATTATTTTTAATTATTGCATATTCCTTATAGGGTCTTTTAATTGTTTTTGATATTTTATAGTTTATTTTTTTCGATTTTAATTGTATTAAATCGCCAACATAAATTCTATCTCTTAATATTTTATTTATAACAGTTGCATTCCATTTATATGTTGCATTATTATTTGGATTTGAATAATTAGAGGTTTCTTTTTTATATTTTAATGGTGTAATAATTTGTTTTTCATTTAAAATTTTTGCAATTTGAGATTTACTTTTTCCTGATATGTATAAATCAAAAATAAGTTTTACATTATCAGATACTTTTTCATCAATAATTATTTTATTTTTATTATTAGAGTCTTTTTTATAGCCATAAGGTAAGAATGCTTTAATACATTCTCCATTAAATGCTTTTGTTTGTAATGCAGTTCTTACTTTATTTGAAGTATCTTTTGCATACATATCATTCATAACTGCTTTAAATGGTGTAATATCATTACTTGAATTTTTTGTATCGAAAGTATCAACATTATCATTTACTGCTATATATCTTATATTCTTTCTGGGAAATATTTTTTCTATATATTCACCTGTTTCAATATAATCTCTACCAAATCTAGATAAATCTTTTGTAATTACTAAATTTATTAAACCTTTATCTATGTCTCTCATCATATTTATAAAACCAGGTCTATTAAAATTTGTTCCTGTATATCCATCATCTTTATATATATCTACTAATAACCAATTATTATTTTTTACAACTTGCTTTAAAAAAATAATTTGATTTTCTATACTTTCAGATTGCCCTTTATAATTTTCATCTTTTTCATCTTCCCTTGATAGTCTTACATATATTGCAACTTTCCATATAATATCGTTAATTTCTTGAAAATAGTTATTATATAACTCGTTCATTTTCCCTCCTTTATTAAGTTATATAAAACTACTTATTTATATTTTTTGAATCTTCTAATTTTGAAATACAATATAAAGTATTTTCATTAATCCATTCTTGTATTAGTTGTGATAATTCTTTTCCATCTTTTGAATAATTTTCTTTTATTTTAATATTCAAAACAATCACCTCTAATAAAGTATATTATTGTTTAATTTATTTATTAGATTTTTTTATAATATAATATTTTTGTATATAGTAAAAATGAACCCTCTTTGTTAAACATTTTGTCTAACTTTTTGGGTTCACTTCACTTTTTATTTAATTACATTATGCTAATAAACTAATATCATCATTTTTTATACTTTTTTGAACATCTATTACTCTTTGATTTGATGAACCTTTCCATTTTAAATTAAAATCATGTAATTCATCTTTATATGTTCCATCAACTAATACATCAATATATTTTACAACTTCTTTATCTTTTAAATCTTCATCAAATTTATAACCAGACCATACCCATAGATTTTTATCAGGAAATTTTTCTTTAAATGCTTTTGCTAATTTTGTTGTTCCTTCAATATTGCTTGGATGCATTGGTTCTCCACCTAAAATTGATAAACCTTTTATATGCTTTTTATTACATAACTCTAAAACTTTATTTATTGTATCATCATTAAATTCTTTTCCACCTTTAAAATCCCAAGTTTCTTGATTAAAACAATTTTTACAATGAAAACTGCATCCTTGCATAAATATTGAAACTCTTACTCCAGGTCCATTTGATATATCCATTTCTCTAATTAAATTATATCTCATTATTCTTTAACCGCTTTATTGTCTAAATGCAATACCCTTTCTTTAATTTCTTGTGTTCTTCCTCTATTCCAGAAATTAGTACCTATATATCCACATGTTCTTCTTGCTACATTTAATGTATTATGGTCTCTATTTCCACAGTTAGGACAATACCATTCCATATTTTCGTCTATCAAAATTTCTCCATCAAATCCACATTTTTGGCAATAATCAGATTTCGTATTCAATTCAGCATACATAATATTGTCATATATAAATTCTATTATTTCAATAATTGAATCAATATTATTTTGTAAATTAGGTGTTTCAATATATGATATTGCTCCTCCAGGACTTAATTTTTGGAATTCACTTTCCAAAAATAGTTTTGAAAATGCATCAATTTCTTCAAAAACAGGTACGTGGTATGAATTTGTTATATAATCTCTATCTGTAATTCCTTTAACTATACCAAATCTTTCTCTTAAACATTTTGAAAATTTGTATGTAGTAGATTCTATTGGTGTACCATATACTGAATAATCAATATCTTCTTCTTCTTTCCATTTTTTTGCTGCATCATTTAAGTGTTGCATTATTTGTAATCCTAATTCTTTTCCTTCACCATTATCTGTATGTGAATGTCCTGTCATATATTTTACACATTCATATAAACCTGCATATCCAAGTGAAATAGTAGAATATCCATGATGTAATAGTTCATGAATTGATTCACCTTCATCTAATCTTGCTAATGCTCCATATTGCCATAAAATAGGTGCTACATCACTTGTTGCGTTACTTAATCTTTTATGTCTTATTTGTAATGCTCTATGACAAAGTTCTAGTCTTTCATCAAATATTTTCCAGAATTTATCTATATCTTTATCTGATGAAAGTGCAACATCTGGTAAATTGATAGTAACAACACCTTGATTAAATCTACCATAATATTTTCCTTTTCCCTCAACATAATTCTTTGCTTTTGCTATATTTCCTATGCTCATTGTTCTATCAGGAGTAAGGAATGAACGACAGCCCATACATGGATAACAGTCTCCTTCTCCATATTCGTTTTTCTTTAGTTCTAACATCATTTTTTCAGAAATATAATCTGGTACCATTCTTTTTGCTGTACATTTTGCTGCAAGTTCAGTTAAATACCAATATTTGCTATCTTTATGTATATTATCTTCTTCAAGAATATATAAAAGTTTTGGAAATGCTGGTGTAACATATACACCTTTTTTATTTTTAAATCCTAATATTCTTTGTTTTAAAAATTCTTCAATTATCATTGCAAGTTCATCTTTGTATTCATCTGTTTCTCCTAAATACATACATACTGATAAGAATGGGGCTTGTCCGTTTGTATTTGTCATCGAATTTACTTGATAATTAAATGTTTGTACTCCGTCTTCTACCTCTTTTTTAGTATCTTCCATTGCAAATTTTTTACAATCTTCTTCTTTTATATTTCTCTTTTTATATTTTTCATAGTATTTATTATAACTATCTCTTACGAATGGTGCTAAATGTGAAAGTGATACTGTTGCTCCACCATAACTTGAAGATGTAACTGCAAGTATTATTTGTGTTGCGATTGTTGCTGCTGTAATAAATCTATGTGGCTTTTCTATCATTACTCCATTTATATTTGTTCCATTTTGTAACATATCATCTAAATTAATTAATTCACAATTATGTAGAGCATTTTGAGCAAAATAATCTGCATCATGAAAATGTATAATTCCTTCATCATGTGCTTTCACTATATCTTCTGGAAGTAAAAATCTTTTTGTTATATCTGTACTTGTTATTCCTGCTAAATAATCTCTTTGTGTAGTTACTACTTGTGCATTTTTATTAGAATTTTCATTATTCCAATATTCATTTTCTCCTTCAATTAATTCTTTAATTGTTTGGTCTGTTGTATTGGCTTTTCTTACTAATTCTCTTGTATATCTATATGTAATATATTTTTTGGCTAATTGATATTTATCAAATTCCATTAATTTTTCTTCAATTATATCTTGTATATCTTCAACTAAAATTCTTTTTTTGTTTAATTCCTCTATGTATTTAATAATTTCTTCAATTTGTTCTTTTGATACTTTTTCTTTCCCCCTTACTTCATTATTTGCTTTTCCGATTGCTATTCTAATTTTTTCTGCATCATAATCTACTATGTGTCCATCTCTTTTTACTATCTTCATTTCTTTTGCTCCTTCCATTATTTTATTAATGACATTCTATCAATAATATATATAAATAAAAAGTTGCGCTTGCAACTTTTTCAAAAAAATGATAAAATATTTTTGGTGATAAATATGAATAGTCCTTTTGCAGATTTATCAAGGGTTCAAGTGAATAAGTTATATAATTTATTAGGTGTACATATCTATAATTTTAATAAAAATCAAGAAATTCTGCCAACTATAAAAAATGAAAATATTGTTGGTATTATTTTAGATGGTCATGCTCAAATTGTTAATATAGAATATAATGGTAATGAAATTATAATTGAAGATTTATATAAAGATGATGTTTTTGGTAGCAATATATCTTTAACTAATAATGAGAATTATCAAATAATTTCAAAAAATAATACGCAAGTATTAGTTATTGATTATGATAAATTATTAAATCCTATAAATTTGAAGTTTTCTTATTTTAATACTTTTTTTAGAAATTTATTTGATATTATTAATGCAAAATTTAAAGAGAGAAATGAAAGAATAAGAATTTTAGAAAAAAAGCAAATTAGAGATAAATTATTAGAATATTTCGATATACAATATAAGAAAACTCGTATGAGAAATATTAATTTACCTTTTTCATTGAAACATTTAGCCGATTATATTGCTGTTAATAGATCTGCTATGTTTAGAGAATTGAAAAGTTTAAAAGATGAAAATCTTATAAAAATTAATAATAGGAAAATTACATTATTATATAAATAAAAATTAAGTATATTAAAATAAAATTTCAATATATAATTCATTTTTTATATATTTTGCTGTAATTATTCCTCCATTCAATTCAACTAATTGTTTGGCTATAGCAAGTCCTAAGCCAGAATATTTTTTCATGTTCTCTAAAGTATAGTATCTATCAAAAATTTTTTTTACTGTTGTTACATCTAATTTACTTGCTTTGTTTGAAAATGATATTTTTCCATCTTCATATAACACTACATTACAATTACTATCACTATATTTAATAGAATTTGATATTAAGTTTTCAAACACTCTAATTATCATATCTTTATCGATATTTCTATATATTCTTTTTTTACATATTTTTATATTAGGAACTATATTTTTTATTTTAAATGAATTATAATAACTAGCTATTGTTTCTTCTAAAATATCATTTATACAACAATTTTCTTTTCTTACTTTTCTTTCAACATCTATTCCTATTGATAAATCTCTTAATTGCTCTGTAAGAGATATTAATTCTCCTATTTTATTTTTTATAATTTCTACACTTTCTTTTTGTTTTTGGTTTAGTTTTCCTTCTTCAAACGTTTCAATGTAACAATTAATTGCTGTAAGTGGTGTTCTTAAATCGTGTGATATATCAGTTATTAAACGTTTTAATTCTTGGTTTCCATTTTCATATTGTAATTTTTCTCTTCGTAATTTCTTAATTTCTCTATTTATACTATTAGTTAATTTTTTTATATCTTTATCATTTGAAGTTATTGCAATAATATTATTAGTATCAGAATTTAATATATATTTATATGCATTTTCAATTTCATTAATTGATTTTTTCATAAAATACATCTTTATTATGATTGATATATTTATACCAACTAATATTATTATAATTATTAATAAATTAATATTCACTTTTTCTCCTTATTTTAATTCTTTCTTTGAAAACAAATATAAACCACTAATATTAATAACACTAATTAATATAATAGAATATATAGGCATTTGATATAAACTTTTTATGCTTTCTTCAATTTCTTCTTTTGTATATAGTTGTTCACTTATTTCTTCAGATGTCATTAATTTTGAATTTGTTATTAAATTTGCCTGCCCTTGTGGTAATAATAGATTTATATTTTTTGCAAGATTTACTATATTATCTCCTGGATAATTAGGATTTGGTTCTTGACTTAAAATAATGCGAACTCCATTATCCCAACTTGCACTTGTTATATATTTAGGTTTATTAGCAGTTTCTCCTATTAGTATTTCTGCAACAAACATAATAGCAAATATAACTACACATATAACTACCGATACTGTTATTTCTGAACATTTCATTGATATTAAATTATAAATAGAACAATATGTTATAATAATTAGTATTGAATTTAATATAATAATTAATAGTTGTGATATTGGCATTTGCAATGGTTTATATATATAACTTCCTATTAAAAACATTATTGTCATATAAATAAGTTCACACAATACTGATACTATTATGCTAATTATTAAATTTGATAAGTATATTGAAATTCTACTATGTCCTACTATTATTTTATTTCTTATAATTCCTTCTGAATGTTCTTTTCCAACAAAAATACTTACAAACATTGCAATAAAAAGTCCAATATATGTAATATTATCATATAAAACTTTATCTAGTGGTATATCATGTGATGAAATTAATATTCTACAAACAGCAATTAGAATTGTTGCAAGTAAAAATAGCCAAAAAATACTTTCTTTTCTTAATCTAAAAATTCCTGCTCTTAATAATTTAATCATTATCTACACCTCCTATCAAATTTAGATAATAACTTTCTAATGTTTCTCCTTTTTCTTGAAAGCTATTTACTATACAATTTCTTTTTGAAAGTGCAGATACAATTTCTGTAACATTAACTTTTTCATATATATCAATTATTTCATCTGAAATAATTTGATAAGATTTATGTGTTTCTTCTAAATATTTAATACATTCTTTTGTATTATCGACTTTTAATTGTATTCTACTTTTTAAATTTTGCTCTAATTCTTTTTTACTGATTTCTTTTACAATTCTACCTTTATCCATAAAACCATAGTAAGTTGCAATTTTAGATAGTTCATCTAAATAATGGCTTGAAATTAAAAATGTAATTCCCTTTTCTTTATTAAGTTTTAAAATTAACTCTCTTATTTCAATAATACCTTCTGGGTCTAATCCATTAATTGGTTCATCTAAAATAATAAAATCTGGATTTCCTACTAATGTAATTGCAATTCCTAAACGTTGCTTCATTCCTAAAGAAAAATATTTCGCTTTTTTATTTTTTACATTGTCAAGTTTAACAATTTTTAATATTTCATATAAACTCTCTTCATCTGTAAGTCCAACAATTTTATATTGTTCTTTTAAATTTTCTTCTGCTGTCATATTAAGACAAATTGAAGGGATTTCAATAATTGCTCCTATTCTTTTTCTGTTTATTTCAATTTCTTTACTGTTATTTAAAATTCCATAAATAGAATAGGTTCCTAATGTAGGTTTTTGTAAATCACAAATTACTCTAATTAAAGTTGTTTTTCCTGCTCCGTTTTTACCTACTAATCCATATATAGAACCTTTTTCAATGTGCATATTTAAGTTATCTATTGCCCTAAATTTTTTATACTTTTTTTCAAGATTATTTATTTCTAATACATATTCCATATAATTATTCTCCTTTCTATTTCATTTTAACAAGAAATAGTAAAGAAAATAGTTAAAATAAAGTAAATTTTTAGTAAATTTTTTTATTCTTTTATTTTGAAACCTATTCCCCATACTGATTCAATATATTCTGTTTGTGTAATTTTTCTTATCTTCTTTCTTATATTGCTTATGTGAACCTTTAAGGAACTTTCATCACAATTTTCAGCATCTATACTTATACTTATTAAGTCTAATAATCTTGTTTTGGTAACTACCCTATTAGGATTTAACAATAGTTCTCTCATTATTGTACTTTCTGTTCTAGTTAATGTAATTTTTGTATTTTGAATTTTCATTGTTTTATTATCTTCTAATAACTCTATATCTTTATATTTTAAATTTTTACTTTGTTTATTATTCATTCTTAATTGTACTTGTATTCTAGCAAGAAGTTCAATTTTATCAAAAGGTTTTGTAATATAGTCATTTGCACCATCTAATAATACTTTTGCTTTGTCTATAGATGATGTTTTAGCACTAATAACAATTATAGGAATAGTTTTGTTTACTTTTTTTATTATATCTTCTCCATTTATTCCAGGTAGCATTAAGTCTAATAATATTAAATCTATATTACCATTTTTTATTATTGTTAATGCTTCTGTTCCAGAATAAGCATTTACTACAATGTAATGTTCTTTTTCAAGAAGTTCTTTAATAATTTTATGTATTGTATTATCATCTTCTACCACTAATATTTTTTTCATTCATTTCTCCTATTTTTCATTATTCCTATACTATTTTATAAAAGGATATCATAAAAGCAAGTGATTGTAAAGATGTTGTTTTTTAATCATTATTTAAAAAATTCATTACTTTTGCATCATTTCCTTCTAATCTTTCATCTATTCTATTGGCAATATCTATTAATTTTATTGTTTTTTCTAAATATTCTAATCTTTTTTGATTTACAGCATATCCTTTTAACATATAGTCTTTTAATATTTGGTTTGCCCATCTTCTAAATATAATACCTTTATCAGATTTTACTCTATATCCAATACTTAATATCATATCTAGATTATAATATTCGATACTTCTCGAAACTTTTCTTTCTCCTTCTTTTTAAACTGTCGCAAATTTTGCGACAGTTGGGATATCCTTTAATTCTTCTTTTAAAGCATTGTTAATATGCTTCCCTATTGTTTTTACATCTCTATCAAATAATTCTGATAATTGTTGTCTATTAAGCCACACAGTTTCATCTTTTAAATTTACTTCTAATTTCACCCCCTTGATTTTCAAATAAAACGATTTCATTCTTTTTTTCGTCCATAATACCACATCCTATCTCTATAATATTTTATTTTTTAGTACATATATTTCTACATTTAAATTACATTTTTTAGAACTATTGTTTGTATTTTATATTATATTTTTCATTTTGTCAATAGTTTTTATATATTTTTTAAAAAAATTTTCTATTAAATTTGTAAAATTATTTTTATCCAATTTTCTTATTTTCTACTTTTTCTATACAATTTTCTGGTGGTTCTTTAAAACTTAAATACCAACTCATCCCATTATTATTTTGTTCTATTTCTTTTGTTCTTTCTTGTAATGCATTAAAAGTTTGTGGAGAAGGAACTATTACTGGATTTCCTGGTAACCAGTTTGCAGGAGTTGAACCTTTACTACAATCTGCCATTTGTAAACTTTGGACAATTCTTATTATTTCAGATATATTTCTACCTACATTCATTGGGTATACTAAAACAGTTCTAACTATTCCTTTATCGTCTATTATAAATACATTTCTTACTGTTTCTGTATTACTAATATCATTTGATATCATTCCATATTTTCTTGCTATTGTTCCATTTCTATCCGCTATAATTGGAAATGGTATTACTATTCCTGTTTTTATGTATATATCATTTAACCATGCTAAATGTGATGGATTACTATCTACACTTAAACCTATTAAACATGTATTTAAGTTTTCAAAATATGTATTTGCTTTTGCAAAAGCTATTATTTCTGTTGTACACACAGGGGTAACTGTATATACACTTTTCAAACTTTTTAACTAATACAAAAAAATACAATTTTATTATTTTGGTAAATATATTGTATTTTCTATTATTTTACAATAATCTGCATTTAATTTATCATTAATATCATATACTATATTTTTATAATTACTAATTTCAATTCTAAAAATTATTTCTATTTTATTGTTAAATACGTTTATTTCTTTTATTATTTCTGATAGTAGCATTTTTTTAATTTCGAAATTTGCATTTAAAAATTCTTTTTTCCATACTGGAATCATATTTTTAAATTTAGTTATATCATTTTTTTCCAAATTTTTTTGATTAATAATTTTTTTTAGCTCTTTTTTTTCTTTTAATAATTCTTCTTTTTCATTTTCTGTATTTTCAATTAATTCATTTAATAATTCTTGTGAAAAATTACTGTTACCATTTAATGATTTAATTACTTCATCTTTTAAAGTTATTAACTTTTTTTCAATTTCTATAATTTTTTTTTCACATTTTGCTAATTCCTTTTGTTCTTTTTGATTATTGTTTAAAATATTTTCTTTTAAAATTTCTGACAAATCAATTTGCTCTATACTATCCAAAAAATTTAATATAGTATTTATAATAGGCTCTTCAAGTTCATTTTTTTTATAACTTTTCTTTTCTAACGGACAATTATGTGTAAATCTTATACTACTACATCTATAATAAATATATTTTTGCACATCTCCATTTTTCTTTATTTTTTTACTTTCAGATGTAGTAAATGAATATCCACATTCTCCACATCTAAGCATTCCAATAAATAATAATGTAGATCTTGTTTGAACAGGTTTATTATATTTTGTGTTATCATTTGTATTTCTACTTTTTTTTATTTCTTGAGCTTTATACCATGTTTCCTCAGATACAATTGCTAATTCTTCAATTTTATTTTTTGGTAATATCCAATCATCAAATGGAAGTTTTTTTCTTGATGACATATTGCGTGAAGTTTTTTTACTATATGCAGGATACCCCATATATATTGGATTACTTAATATACTTGAAATAGTTGATGTACTCCAAACTTTTCCTCTTCTTGCTTTTATATGTTCATCATTGAATATCTTTGCAATACTTCCCATACCGTATCCTATTACAGTATATAAGTGATATATTTTATAAGCATTTTCTTTTTCTTCATCATTTTTTATAAGTTTTTGTCGTTCTACTCCTTTTTTTGTATATGTACCACTTTTTATAAATTTATATCCATAAGGTGCATTTCTTTCTCCTCCATAAGTTAGTATTCCTTTTTCTGCCATTTGTTCCTGTGCTTCTCTAACTCTTATTGATGTTTTTTCGCTTTCACCTCCTGCTTGCCAGTATGTAAGATAATTTATTAATTTATCAGCTCTGTTTTCTATCTTTCTTTGACCTTCTTTTACAGACCAAACTTCAACATTATGGTCTATAAGCCATTCAACAACAAATGGTGTCTCTTCTTCTCTTCTGCCTATTCTATCGAACATAAAAACTAATAAAACATCAAATTCTTGTTTTAATACATCCCTTTTTATTTCTTGTAAAACATCTCTATCTGACTCACTTAGTTTATAACCTGAAATACCTAATTCTATATATTCATTATCAAATACCCAATCATCCTTACTTTTTATAAAATCACTGCAAGAAATTCTTTGCATTGGTATATCATCTTTTTCACCTTGTTTCTTAGTAGAAACTCTATATAAACATCTAACTCTTTTTTTCATAATCTTCTTCGTTTCCTTTAACAATTAATTTAGTAATTGGATATTTTATACAAATTTCTATTCTATCATTATATAAATAGATTTTTTCTATCAATTTTCTTACTATTACTCTTTTTTTATCTAAATATGCAATTTCGTATTCCTTAATCCAATTAGGTATTGACTCTTTCATTGAATCTATTTTTCTAGTATATTCTAATATTTCGTTATCACATTTTACTTTTAATATAGAATATTCATTTAGTAAAGACTCTATTTTATTTATTTCAAAACTAATTTTATTTATTAATTCAAAATCATTTAACATTAGAACATCTGCTACTTTATTTTTTAATTCTTCTAACCTTTTTTTTAAATACACTTCTTCTTTTTTTATTTGTGCTAATTTTTCTTTTCTTCTGTTTATCTTTTTATTGTTATTTTTTAGTATATTTTTTAAATCTATTTTTTTAAATGTTTGCAGATATTCTTTTATTTCACTATTAACTATTTCTTCTAATTTATCTAATCTGTAATTTGCATTATATTCACAATAACCTATTTTTTGTTTTCCTTTACATTTCATGTACGTATATTTACCTTTACCCATAGGAACAACATAATCTTTACAATATCCACATCTAGTTAAACCTGATAAAAGCCTTAATCTATGCTCACATTTTCTTTTTCTACTTCTTTTATCTAAAATATCATTGGCTTTATTCCATCTGTCCTCTGGAATAATAATTATCTCTTTGTTTGGTTTATCAGCCATAATCCACTTGCTTCTATCATTTCTTGTATTTATATTTTTTGATTTATTTCTTTTATGGAATGAAACATAACCTTTATATATTGGATTTCTTACAATTTCTAAAATCATTCCATTATCCCATTTAACATTTTCTTTTCTTCTTTTTATATTATGATTATTTAGATAAATAGCAACTTTATCTGTCCCATAATCCAAATCTATTACAAGATAAAATATAAGTTTAATTATTTTTGCTTCATTAGGATAAATTTTAAGTTTTTTTCTTATTTTTCCTATTTTAGTTATTTCATCACTATTTATAAGCATATATCCATAAGGAGCATAATATCCCATATATATACCATCTTTTGTTAATTGTATTTTTCTTTCTGTTGCTCTTATAGATATTTTTTCGCTCTCACCTTCGGCTTGCCAATAAGTAATGTAGTTTAATAACTTATCATATCTATCATTGATTGTTCTTTGTCCTTCGTTTACAGACCATACTTCAATTCCTTGATCAACAAGCCATCTAACAACTAATGGTGTTTCTTCTTCTCTTCTGCCTATTCTATCAAACATAAAAACGAGTAATATATCTATTTTTTTATCTAATACATCTTGTTTTATTTCTTGAATTGCATCTCTTTTCTTTTCACTAACTTTATATCCAGATACCCCCAACTCAACATATTCTTTTTCCATTATCCAATCATTTTTATTTTTTATGAATTTTCTACACGCTTCTTTTTGTACAGGAATATCATTTTTATATGCTTGTTTATATGTTGATACTCTGTATAGACAACCAACTTTTTTCATATTCTCCACCTCTTACCTTAAAATAATATTTTAAGATTAAAGAGAAATCAATTTGAGAAAAAATTTAACTAAAATTTTTTATTTGTCTTTGTATATATAAATCGCTTAATACATCAGTTATAAATTTTTCTACTTCTTTGGTATTCTGATTTGGTGTATTTTTTAAAACAATTTCTATATTTTTATTATCAATTGTTTCATTTTTTGATAATGTTTCTTCACCATTTTTATCTTTTTTATAAATATATTTTTGATTTCCTAACAATACTTCTCTTTCTTCAATAATTTCCATATTCATTTCACCTCTTTATATTGTATGAAAATAAAAATTAAAATATATTTTTTTTTATAATTCACTAGCTTTTAATATTATATCTGTTTGTGTATTTGTCAAGTGAAAAGTGGTCCAAGTTATATTTGAAAAAGTGGACCATTTTTCAAATATAACTTGGACCACTTTTAATATATCAAATACATTTAATAAATATGAGGATTTTCTTTATTTTTTTAGTAAATACTCATTATCTTTAATAGATTATAATAAAATGTTAAAATTATTTAAAGAATCAAATTGTGAACAGAAAAAATTTGAAGATTTTATAACGGATTTATTAAATAAAAATAAAAATTTATTTAATAAGTTACAAAACCAAACAGATATTATTCTTGATTATTGTTATTTAAACCCTAATAAAATTGCAAATAATTATAAAGCAATAGAGAGATTATATGTTTTAAGAAGAATATCACCTAACTTAACTTTATTGAATGAGAATAAAGCAGCCTCAAAATCTGCTATTCTTCTTTTCTATTAGTATTTCTATTATTTCATTTATTGGAATCTTAATTTGATTACACATTATTAAACAATGTTTGTATTCATCAATTTTCTTAACATTTTCAATATCTCCCTTATCTATAGAAAAAGATGTGTTATTTAGAGCATTTATAGTA
>CANQOW010000007.1 GCA_947625545.1 uncultured Clostridia bacterium | reverse complement strand
GTTGCAAAATTTAAAAAAACAATATATAATAATTAAAAATTAAGAAGGAGTGATATTTTATGAATATAAAAATAACAGAAAAAGATTTAAAAGCAACAGAATCAATAAAAGAATATGTTGAAAAAAAGATGGAAAGATTACAAAAATATTTTGGAGATAATTTTGATGTATATGTAACAATAAGAGCAGAAAAAAATATGCAAATATCAGAAATATCTGTAAATGCAAACCAAGAAAATTTTAGAGCAGTAACAGAACATAAAGACCTATACGCATCAATAGATAAAAACATAGACATACTTGAAGGTCAAATTAGAAAAATGAAAACTAAAAAAGAAAAATTAAATAAAGATGAATCTTTAAAAGATAGTTACATAGTAGAAAAAGAAAATGAAATAGAAGACGAAATAATAAAAACAACATATTATGAATTAAAACCAATGGCACCAGAAGATGCAAAATTAAAATTACAAGAAAATATGAAGGCAAATTTCTATACTTTTATTAATATAGACACAAATAAAGTTAATGTAATATATAAATTAAAAGATGGAAAAAATTATGGAATAGTAGAACCAGAAGCATAAAATAAAATTAAAAAATCCTTAGAAATTTTAATTTTCTAAGGATTTTTTGTATATATAATTTTAAATTTTATAATTTAATTATCTTATAAAATATGATTTTTTCATACTTTTTATTTTATATTTTAAAACACTTAATACTACAATTTCTATTGCAAGTATTATTATTCCAACTAATGTTCCATAATAAGATAAATCTTTACCAAAAGGAGGAACACGAGATACTGTTTCTGCTTTTGCTTCATCTGACTCTAATTGACGATCAGTATTTGTTATATCTAAATTTCCAGGAGTTGAACCTTCCATTATTTTTCCAAGAATATTAGTATATTGTACAACTTCAACATAATTATCATAAGTTAATAAATCAGCATCTGTAATTGTCATTACTTTTGAAGTATTTAATGTAAAAGTTTGTGTTTGACCTGGCATTAAGGATACACTATTATATAATATTGTTTGAGAAGATTTATTATTATCATTAAATGAAATAGTATTTGTACTTGTGTTTAGTATTTTCCAATTATTTGGATTATTAGTTTCATCAAATATTGAATTATTATCAATATAATCATAAATTATAAATTCAGTTGGAACTGGATCATTTGAATTTATACTACTTATTAAATTTTTATATGCAGTATTAGTAGAATTGTTAATAAATTGTTTGAAAATGTTACGAACTTCTAAATTATTTACATTAAAATAATTTCCTAATGTATCATTTTCACCAGTATTTTTTACTGTTATTGCATATTGAATTTTTATTGTAGCACCATGAGTTAATTCATCATCCATAATTGCTGTTAAAGAGTGATTAGGTATATGCATTAAGTGTTCAACAGTAGTAATATTGCTACTATCCCAATCAATTAATGTAGAACCATCAGAAAGTATAATTGTAAGATGAGAAACTTTTTTCGTAACTTCAACTGAAAGTTTTGGTCTTTTAACTATAGGTAAACTTACTGTTAAATTACCATTACTAACTTCAACTTCAGATGTTGCAATCATACTAGTATTTGCAAGATTAAGTAAATTATTTATTGTATTAAATTTTTCCATAAGTTCTAATCTTTTACTTGGTAAATCAGTAGCATAATAGGTATTATTTATAAATAAATTTTCATCACCCATATTTTTATAAGACTTATAGTTTAATCCATTATAATTACTAGTACCATATTCAAATTCAACTTTATAATTACCACTTTGAAGGTCACTAAAACTATATGCACCAGATGAAGTAGTTACAGTTGTAATAGGAGAATTAGAATCATTTGAATATAAATTTACAGTAATTCCATCAATTAAAACTTCGTCTTGATCCAATATTCCATTAGGAGTAGTATCATCCCAAACATTACCAGATATTGAATAAGTAGGTGGTTCTGGTTCAACACCAGGAACACCAGGAGTAGGTATAGGATCTGGAGTAGGTTCCGGAGTAGGATCTGGGGTAGGTTCTGGAGTAGGTTCTGGTTTAGGCTTAGGTGTTGGTTTATCAGGAGTACCAGGCTCAGGAAGAGTGTCTTCTTCACTATGAACACCAGAAGCATAAACAAAATTTATTGTAGTATAAACAAATGTGAACATTAAAATAACAACAAAAATTATTTTTATTAATTTCTTATCCATAAAATTCCCCCTCCTTTGTGAACGCAATTTTACCTAATTATATTGTAGCATAATTAGACATTTTTTGCAATAAAAATAATAAGAAAATTAACCTTTTGTATACAGAATTTCTATACAATAAAAAAGAGAACAAATCTCGCTTCGCGAGACCTTTTCTCTACATCTTAAATTTTGCTATTTAAATTCAAGGTCTCAAAGAAGCGTAAAGATTTGTTGACGCGAAAATTTACAAAGTAAATTTTCTGTGCAATGTTATATTTTTATATAATAGGAAAGTAGAACTTTCCTATTATATAAAAAAGGCAGGAACACAATTCCTGCCTTTATGTAATCATAAAACCAAGAAAAATATCCCTGTCTATAATTTTAACTATTCATTAACATATCTAATTTTTACAACTTATTTGTTTAACATAGAATTTTCAGCTTGTTGGATCATTTTTCTTACCATGTTACCACCTATTTTACCAGCGTCTTTAGCTGATATATTTCCATTGTAACCATTTTTTAAAGAAACACCAACTTCGTTAGCTACTTCATATTTGAATTTATCTAATGCGTCCATAGCTTCTGGAACTACTTTAGAGTTACTATTTGAATTTGCCATTTTAATTTCACCTCCTAGGATAGTTAAAAATCGTACTTGAAAAACTATACTTACATGTTTTTCAATATTATAATGTGTAAAAATTTAATTTTTAAACAAGAAAAATTTGACAATAATAAATATTAAAAAAATATTGTAAAAAAAAATAATAAAATGTATAATAAAATAGAAAGGATGAAAAATATGTATAAATTAATAGCGATAGATTTAGATGGAACTTTATTAAATTCATATGGAGAAGTAAGTAAAGAAAATTGTGAAGCATTAAAAAAAGCAAAAGAAAAGGGAATAGAAGTTGTAATTACATCAGGGAGAATGAAAGGCTCAATAATTAGTATAGCAGAAGAAATAGAAGCAACAAATTACATAATATCTGGAAATGGTTCAATTTTATATGATAACAAAAAAAATCAAATATTATATGAGTCAATGCTAAATAAAGAAAAAGTTTTAAAAATAATAAAAATATGTGAAGAAAATAGCATTTATTATAATCTCTATACTGAAAATGAAATAATAGCAAAAAACTTAAATTACAATGTACTATTTTATAATTATGAAAATAGTAAAAAAGTAGAAGATAAACAAACTAAAATTAATATAATAGAAGATATATATAAATATGTAGAAAATACAAATTTAAATATAGTAAAAATAACAATATGTGATGAAAGCCAAGCAATATTTAATAGAATAATAGATAAATTAAAACAAATAAATGGAATAGATATTTTAGATATAGAACATATGTCAAGAAAAAAAATAATGTCAGGAACAGAAGAAATAAATATAGGCTATTACTACACAGAAATTATGAATAAAGATGTAAATAAATGGAATGCAATAAAAGAATTAATAAAGTATCTAAATATAAAAGAAGAAGAAGTTATTGCAATAGGAGATAATGTAAACGATAAAGAAATGGTAGAAAAAGCAGGTTTAGGAGTAGCAATCGGAAATAGTTGGCTAGATAAAGAACATATAGGCGATATATTTATTTCAGACAATAATTCTAATGATATAGCAAAAATAATAGAACAATATGTAATTAATTAGTTTTAAATTTTATTGTTAAGTTGAATATAATAAAATTGATTATTACAAAAATATTACAAAAACATTAAATTTACATTACATTGGCTAAAATATATTGTTTTAAGTAGAAATGTGTTATATAATGAAATAAATAGTATTATTTTGTAATTATTCGAGGGGGAATAAAATTATGGCAATGAATCCAATGCAAAGAAAATCAAGAAATTCATTTTTATTAGGAATGGTATTAACATTATTAATAACATCAGTTATTATAGCAATGTTATTTTTACAAGTAACAAAATTAAAAGATGAGGCAGATAAATTAGAAAAATCATATGTAACAGCATATGTATTACAAACAGATATAGAATCTGGAAGAAATATTACAATGAATGATGTAAAACAAGAAAAAATATCTAGATTAATGTTGCCAACAGATTATATTACCGCAGCAGATCTTACTGATACAACAATAGCAAAAATAAATTTAACAGCAGGAACAGTTTTATCAAGTAGCATTATAACAGAAAGTGGAGACGAAATATCAAATGATGCAAGATTACAAGAATATAATATGATAGTATTACCTACACAACTTGAAGTTGATGATTACATAGATATAAGATGGATGTTACCAAATGGTCAAGATTATATAGTAGTATCTAAAAAACGTGTATTAGATTGTAATGAAGACACAATATGGTTAAAAATGACTGAAGATGAAATATTAACAATGAGTGGAGCAACAGTAGATGCATACACAGTTACAGGTTCAAAATTATATGCAATAAAATATGTAGAACCAGGAATGCAAGAAACAGCAGTTGCAACATATGTACCAAGTAATGATGTAATATCATTAATTAATTCAGATTCAAACATAACAAATGTTGCAAAACAAGCATTAAGTGCTAGATATACAGAAGCATTAAGAAGAGCAAGAGAACAACAAATACAAGGTGTAATAGATCAATATTCAGATAGCGCAATAGATAATATAGAAGCAAAATTAGAAGAAGAAATTGCAAAACAACAAGAAGCAAGACAATTATACTTAGAAGGATTAGATGCTTCAATGTAAAAAACATAATGGAGGTTTTATATGAAAACAATAGCATTAATTGGTGCTTATGAAAAAACGGATTTAATATTAGGAATTGCAAAAATAATAACATTAACAGGTAGAAAAGTTTTATTTGTAGATACAACAATCACACAAAAAGCAAAATATATTGTTCCAACAATTGCACAAACAAAATCATATATAACAGAATTTGAAGGCATTGATGTAGCAGTAGGCTTTAAAGATTTTAAAGAAATAAATGATTATGTAGAACAATATGATGCAGTAAGAACAGACTATGACGTTGCACTAATAGATATAGATAGTATGGAAAGTTTATCTCAATTAAATATAAGAAGCATAGAAAAGAAATTTTTTGTAACATCATTTGATGTATATTCATTAAAAAGAGGACTAGAAATTTTTACAGAATTAAAAGAACCAATAAAATTAACAAAAGTATTATTTTCAAATAAATTATTAGAAGAAGAAAATCAATACCTAGAATATTTAGCATCACAATACCAAATTGAATGGGATGAATATGCTGTAGGTTTTCCACTTGCAGATGAAAACATAATAATAGAAAGCCACGCAGTATGTAAGATTAGATTAAAAAGACTTAGTGAGCAATATAAATTAAGTTTAGAGTATATGGTTCAATATATATTAGATGATGTACCGGAAAAAGAAATATCAAGAGCAAGACTTAATGCAGAAAGGGAAGGATAAAATATGTCTATAATTACATTTTGGGGAAATAACAAAAAATCAGTTGGTCAAAGTTTATCAGCAGGGGCAATAGCAATGTATATGGCAATGGAACATAACTATAAATGCTTATTATTATCAACACAATATGAAGATAATGCATATGAAAGAGCCTTTGGTGTAACAGCACATACAAAATCATTTTTAAGAAACATATTAAGAGGTAAAGATACTGGTTTAGATTCAGGAATAGAAGGCTTAACAAAAATGGCAGTAAGTAATAGATTATCACCTGAATTAATACCAAACTACACAAAAGTTGCAATAAAAACCTTAGAAGTATTAACAGGACCAAGAAAAATAGACGATACAACAGATTATGAAAAAATATTAAATTCATATAAATCTCTAATTTCTAATGCGGATAAATATTACGATATGGTATTTGTAGATTTAAATAAAACATTAGAATTACCACAAACAAGAGTAATTTTAGAAATGTCAGATTTAATAATAGTAGATATTGAACAAAAAATGCAAAAGATAACAGATTTTCTTGAACTTAGAGAAAAAGAACCTATTTTACAAGGAAAAAATGTAATGATAATAATAAACAAATATGATAAATTTTCACAATACAATACAAAAAACATTTCAAGAATGATAGGAGAGAAGAAAGAGATTTTTTCAGTACCATATAACACATTATATTTTGAAGCAGCAGAAGAAGGTGGAGTAGTAGATTTATTTTTCAGAATAAGAAAAGTAGATGAAGCAGATAGAAATGCATTCTTTATACATGAATTAAAAAGAGCAACAGATGCAATTATATATAAATTACAAGAATTACATATGAGAGTTTAAAAAGAGGGAGGAACCCTAAAGATGATTAATATTTTACTTATTATAGCCGTTTTAGGAATAGCAGTTATTTTAGTAATGAGAACAATAATGAAAAAACAAAATGCTGAAGTAGAACAAATTGTAGAAGTAGATGATAAAACATACACATTAGAAAAAATGACTGAATTTGTTAAAAAAAGACTAGATGAAATTACAAAAATAAATTTATATGATATTGGTCTTTCAGAGGCAGAATTACAAAGAAGAAAAAATAAAAAATACGAATTAAAAAAGGCATTAAAAGGATGTACTTATGGAGATGTTAATGATAAAAAATATGTTAAAGAATTAATATATGACTTATTATCAAAAGAATATGGAGTAGATGAAACAAACGTATCTAAAGCAATTCCATTTGATGTACCATCATTATTAACAGATCAAGATAAATTCGATATTTTATTATATACATATCAAAAAGAATTTGGTTATGAAGCATTAACACAAATAATAAAAAAATATGATTTAGCAGTATTAAAATATTTAGCAGGAGAAACAAAACCTTCTTATGTAATAACAGGAGAAGAAATAAGTAATATATATGAAAAAGAAAATTTAGTATTAGATTTTCAAGATAAATTAAATGTTGTAGTACAAAGAATATATCAACATTATAAAGGATATAGTTCAATAGATGAAGTAAGAGATATGAACATAGATGGTGTATCTGGTGGTGTATCTGGTTTACCAGAAAGCTTTTTAAGCCAAGTTGCACAAACAGATGGAGATTATTTAGACCAAGTATTAGAAAATAAAGTTCCAAGAGCATGTGATAGTATATGGATATTTTTCCAAGGTAAATCTATAAGATTAGCATTCCTATCATTTGGAACAGAAGCAGAACTAAAAAGAGTATGCCAAAACATATATAAATATAATAACCCTGGACAATTATCAGATACAAATGGTTATAAAATTAATGAAATGAAAGATGGTTCTCGTGTCGTAGTTGTTAGACCAAGTTTCTCAGAAACATGGGCATTCTTCGTAAGAAAATTCGACGTTAAACGTGCTACACTAGAACAATTAATAAAAGACGAAGGAAAAGAACAAGCAATAGATTTATTAAAATACCTAGTAAAAGGAGCAAGAATTATATCACTTACAGGTGAGCAAGGTTGTGGTAAAACAACAATGCTTATGGGTATGATAGAAAACATCTATGAAACAATGAACATAAGGGTTCAAGAGGTTGCATTCGAGTTACACTTAAGAAAAATATATCCAACAAGAAATATCTTATCATTCCGTGAAACAGATACAATTTCAGGACAAGAAGGTCTAGACGTTCAAAAGAAAACTGACGGTTCTGTTAACATCATAGGTGAGGTTGCAACAGACCCTGTTGCATCTTGGATGATACAAGCAGCCCAAGTTGCATCAAAATTTACATTATTTACTCACCACGCTAAAACATTTCCAAACTTAGTAACAGCATTAAGAAACTCAATGTTAAGAACAGGTGTATTCACAGATGAAAAAACAGCAGAAGAACAAGTTGTACAAGTATTAAACTTTGATATACACTTAGTAAAAGACTTTAGAGGAAAAAGATATATAGAAAGAGTAACAGAATGTATACCAGTAGAAGAAAAAAATCTATATACATTTGATCACAGAAAAGAAAAAACATTAGAAGGAAAATTTGATAAATTTTTTGATAATGCAACAAATTACTTTACAAAGGTTACAGATAGAGAAAAATATAGATATGTAAATATAATGGAACATATTAACGATAAATATGTATTAACAAATAGAATTTCAGATGCAAATATTAGAGAAATGAGAAATAATATGGATGAATCTGATGTTGAAGCATTTGATAAATTCTTAGAAGATAATTGGGGATACAAAGTAAAAGATAGAGAACAAGAATTAGCAGAAGAAAAGTTAAAAAGTATTCAAGCTACACAAGAACAAGAAAAGAAAGCAAACAAAACTACAAAAACAACAAAAACAAAAGAAAAAGTTAGTGAAGTACCAGCAAAAAAACGTGGAAGAAAACCCAAAACTGTATAGATAAAACACTTTAACTAAAGAAAAGGAGGTGTAATTATAATGTCTAATGATATAATTAAATATCTTATATTTGGTTCAATAGGACTATTTGGAATAATAATAATTGCATATTACTTCCTAAATAAAAAACTAAATGGAGCAGATAAAAAATATGAAAGACAATTAAGAGCAGGTACGCAAGTAAGTACCATGTCAATGGATATTTTATATCAAAAATTATATATTACATACTCTAAAATTCCATTTATAAAAAGATATTTAAGAAAAGTTAGAAGAAGAATAGAATTAATAAATATAGAAGATGAATATAATACAAGAAGAAATGCATCAAAAGTTATGACAAAAGCACTTGGAATAGTGTTAATATTAACAATTGGAATAATAATAGTAGCATCAAGTAATATACTTTTACTTATTATGCTATTAATGATAGAATTATTTATAGTTGAAACATTAGTAGAAGCAAGTGTAGATAAAATAGATAATAATTTATTAAGAGAACAAGTAGATTTCTTCTCAGAAATAAGACATGCATATAATGAAACAAACATGGTTGAAGAAGCAATATATCAAGTTTCATTAGACGAAGAAAAAGCAGTATCAAGACAAGCAGAAAAAATATATGAAATATTAATTTCAGATGACCCAGAAGGAGAATTAGAAAAATATTATGATATAGCACCAAATAGTTATTTAAAAGAATTTGCAGGTGTATCATACTTAACAAAAGAATTTGGAGATAGAAAAGTTAATGGTGCATCATTATACCTAAAAAACTTAAATAATATTACAAAAGAAATGCAACTTGAAATTTTAAAAAGAGATAAATTAGATTATGTATTTCAAAGTTTATCAATTATTGCAGCAGTACCTTTATTATTAATAGAACCATTAAAAAGTTGGTCAATAAGTAATTTTGCATTTACAGAAAGCTTTTACAATGGTAAAGGTGGATTAATCGTTATGGTTATACTTATAGCATTAACAGCAATATGTTATTACTTAATAAGAAATATAAAAGACATAACAAAAACGAATGTTGCAAATTCACAAAATCCATGGCAAAAAAAGGTATATAAAAATCCAATTATAAAAAGAATAGTAAATTTATTTGTACCTAAAGTAGGAAGCAAGGAATATATAAAAATAACAAAAACATTAAAAGATGCGGCATCATCGCAAAAAATTGAATACTTGTATATAAATAAGTTATGTATATGTATTGTAGCATTTATAGTTACTTTTTCACTATCTATACTATTACATAAAACAGCGATAAATTATGTATATACAGATTTAAAATCGACAGGTGATTATAATGTTATGGGTTCATTATCTGAAAAAGATATGAAAAAGGCACAACAAATACTTGAACAAGATAATTATTTCCTAGATAGATTAAAATCTAAAGTAGATACATCAAAACCAGAAAAAGCAAAAGAAATTATAAGATTAGATGTAAAAAAATCAAAATATTATAGAGATGCAACAGATGAAGAAATTGAAACAGTTACAGATAGAATATATACAAAATTACAAACAATAAACTCAGAAGTATTAAAATGGTTTGAAGTATTAATTTCAATTGTAGTGGGACTTGTAGGATATATGTTCCCAAACTGGATGTTATTCTTTAAAATGAAAATGAGACAACTAGAAATGGAAGATGAAGTAATGCAATTCCAAACAATTATATTAATGCTTATGAAAATAGAAAGGGTAAACGTAGAAATAATATTAGAGTGGCTAGAAAGATATTCAAATATATTTAGAGAGCCTATTTCAAAGTGTGTAAATAACTATGAAGCAGGTGCATGGGAAGCATTAGAAGATTTAAAAAATGATGTTACATATATGCCATTTATTAGATTAGTTGAAAGTATGCAAGCAGCAGTTGAAAAAATACCTATTAAAGATGCTTTCGATGAACTAGATACAGAAAGAGATTATTATCAAGAAAAACGTAAAGAATCTAATGAAAGATTAATATCTAAAAAAGGTATGATAGGTAAAGTTATAGGCTTTACACCAATGATAGTATTATTTGTAGGATATTTGATTGTACCAATGATGATAATGGGTGTATTAAGTATATCAAGTTCATTAGGTGGTCTATCAGCAATGTAATATTATTTTGAAGAAAGGAAAATAATTATGGAAAATGCATCAAAAGCACTATTAATGACAGGAAGTATTTTAATAGGCATAATATTATTAAGTTTAGGTGTATATATATATAATATTATGAGTGAAGCAAAAAGGTCAGAAGCAATGATATTATCTGAAGAGCAATTAGTTAAATATAATTCAGAATTTTTAGCCTATGATAAATCTAGAATGTATGGTACAGATGTAATAAGTGTATTAAATAAAGCAATAGACAATAATGAAAGATATGAAAAAGATGAATCTATGTATATTAATATAGCATTTAAATTAAGTGATGATGTAAATGTGGTAGTAGTGCCATATAAATGGAATGATAAAAGCCATAAATATGAACCACAAACACCTAAAACAACAAAAGCAATAGGAAATGACAAATATAAATATAATTTTGAAGCAGGAAAAACTTATTCTTTAAAAGACGAAAAAGGTGAAGACAAAGATACACAAATGATTAAAGATTTTTTAGCAACAAGTAAAGATGGAACAGCAGTAAAAAATCCAGAAAAACCTGATTTAGAAGAAGATTATACAATAACTTATACAGGTTTTTCAGATTTTAAAAGAATGATCTTTAAATGTAATAGTAGTAAAACACAATATAATGGACTTGGAAAAATTTCATATATGGAATTTGAACAAGTAAAATCATCTACATATTAAAAATAATATAAAAGAGGAGGTAACTATGGAAAATGCATCAAAAGCATTGCTAATGACTGCAAGCATATTAGTTGGTTTAATTATATTATCATTAGGAATATATTTAGTAAATACTTTTAGAACCTTCTCACAAGATTATAATGATTCTATGGAAATACAAAGAATGCAACAATTTAATTCGGAATTTACTGCACTTGCGACAAGAAGTAATATATCAATGCACGAAATATTAACATTAGTTAATTATGCAAATGATTTTAATTATGCAAATAATATAGATACAAGTGATAGTCAATTTATACATGTATATGTAACATTACCAAGAGCATATTCAACTAATTTAATTACACTTGATTTTTCAGATTTAGAAAACGAACTACAAAAGAAACAACCAAGTATAAAAAAAGATAAAGTTATTCCAGCTTTATTAGAAGGTTCATATTTTCTAATCCAACAAGGTGAAGATGGGGAGAAAATATATGGGCAATATCAATATAAAAACAATGAAGACGGAAAAACAAGAACATATTATAATTGCTTTAGATGTGATGAGTACTACGTAAATCCAAATACTGGTAGAATAGAATGGATAAAATTTATATATCAAGAAAATATAACATTACCAATAAAATAAAGTAAATAGAAAAATTTAACAAAAAAAATATGCAAAAAAATATTGCATATTGTTGAAAAAAAATGTATAATATAAAGGAGTAAAATGAAAAAAAGAAACATAATTTTATTAATTGTTTTATTAATACTTATTTTAATATTTGTATATTATCAAATAATAAGAATTCAAAGCAAGCAAAAAGAAATAAACAAATTTAATGAAGAATTTTTTCAATATACAAATAAAGAAATATTTGGTACAAATATTATAACTATTATAAATAAAGCAATAGACTATAATGAAAAAAACAAAATTGAAAAAGATGAAAAAGGTTTCTACATTGCAGATAATGAAAACAGTATATTAGTAGAACTAAATATGATAAACAAAGATGATATTACAACATATAAAATGGAAGCAATAAATAACTTTGGCATAGAAAAATTTTTAAGTGCAGATTTTAATTTAGTTTATTTTAAATGTACAGATATTCAATATCATGAAAATGGTAGAATAAGCAAATTAATTTTTACACAAACAGAAAAATAATTTAGTTTTTAATATTTAGATTGAAAAGATCTAATTTTAAATAAATACAAAAGTAAAAAAAGGAGGAATTTTTATGGAGAACGCTTCAAAAGCATTATTATTTGCTGCAGGAATTTTAATTGCCATTATATTAATATCTGTAGCTGTTTATTTAGTAAATATGAGCCAAGATGCAACAAAAGGAGTTGGTTCAGCAATGACAGAAATGGAGTTAATGCAATTTAATCAAAAATTTACTACTTATGAAGGAGTTAGAACAGGTTCACAAGTAAAACAATTAATTACAACAGTTAATTCAAGTAATGTTGACAATGCAGGAACAGACCTACTAGTAACAGTTGAACTTGGAACTGGCATAGATGCTAAATATCTTACAGGTGATACTACTGGAAATTACAAATTTGATGGCGGAAATGCAAAAAAATATCAAGTAGAAATTACACCATATAACCAAGATGGAGCTGTTAAAAAGATAGTAATAAAAGGAACAAGTGGAACAAGTGGTTCTTAATAGCTAATAGGCAAAATAGGTGATAAACTATGGAAGATAATTTATCAAATGCACTATTAATGGCAGCAGCCATGATAGTATTTATAATTGCGGTAACAGTTACATTTTCATTAATGTCTTTAACAAAAGCTACATCCGATACAGTGCTATATTCATATGATGACACAAAATATTATGTAGAAGGTTTTGAAGATATTGCATATACATTACCAAATGAAAATGAATTAAATAGAATTGTTGATATAGAGGAAATAATGGCAACTACATATAGATATATTAAAGAAAATTTTGGAGTTACTATTATAAATAAAAAAGGAGATATATTAGCAAGATTTGATTCAGAAACAGAAGGTTATGTAAGTAGATGGCCAATTTATGATAACTTAAAGTCAAATCAAGTTGGTTCAACAGATCATCAAAATGTAACAAGATTCTATGAAAACCTAATTCATAATTTAAAAAGTGTAGATATATATGAAGAAAATAGCAGTGGAGAAATACAAAAAAAGACTATAGAATTAAAATGGTTAAAAACTACTACTTTGGGTAGTGATGAGTTTGAATATAAAAATTTAAAATCACTTTGGGAAACCATTTATAAGCAAACAGGTGGTGCAAATAATATTAAATATGGAGCACCATTTAGTGGAAGACCATTTCAAATTGCTAAAAGACTTAATGCAGATTTTGGTGGTGGTGATGTTCCATTTAATAATGGATATGTAACATACAATGGTCTAGGTGGAAATGATGGTTTACTAGAAAAATACAAAGATAAAAATTTTCAAGAAGTATTTATATTTGTTTCAGATAATAGTGGAACAGAAACAGATGAAGAAACAGGTGATAGTGTAATTATAAAAGCTAACACTACAAAGTTAGAAATAATATATGTTTTAATGGAGGATTAGAAAATGCAAGATAGTTTTGTAACAGTAATTGCTATAATATTAGCAGCAGTTTTAATGTTTATATTTCCGCTAATGTCTATGTCACAAAGAACAGATGACGTATCACAATTAGCAGTACAAACAGCAACAGAAGAATTTGTAATAGATGTAAGAACAACAGGAAAGTTAACAGATGATAGGTTAGACGAGTATTTAACTGTATTATATTCAACAGGAAATAGTTATGATGTTGAAATTTCAGTTGATGTACTTGATGAAAACCCTGGAAAAAAGACTGCACAAGTATCAGGTAATAAAATAGGAGAAAATATAACATATAGTATTTATACTTCACAAATTGAAACAAATTTAGAAAAAGATGGATATTTATTACTAAAAGAAGGAGATAATATTAATGTTAGTGTAAAAAATACTAATACTACTATTGCTCAAATGTTTATAAATGTATTTTATAGTATAACTGGAAATGATACATATGCAATTGCAGCACAAAGTTCAGGAATAGTTACAACAAATGGTAAATAAATGAACAATTAGAACTAATAAAGAGGGGTATTTGTTCATTGTTCAATTAGAACAATGAATTAAATATCCCTTAAAAAATATTTAATAGTTTTATATAAGTATTAACAGCAAGAAGTATTTATATAAGATTTTTAATACAAACTAAGAGGTGAAAACGGATGATAAAGTTTCAAACACTTGCTATAATATTTATATTATTAGTAGTACCAATATCATTATTATTAACTTATTATATAAATTCTCAAATAGATGTAATAGCAACTCAAAATTCTTATGATACAAAATTATTAAATGCAACATATGATGCAATAATTGCGTTTCAATTAAATACAATGAATAATAATGGATATTCAACAAATGCTGAATCTTTAAGAAGGGACATAAATGCATCTATTAATACATTTAAAACAAGTTTAGCAAATAATTTTGGAGTAGGAAATAGTTATATGTTACCTTATATTCCTGCAATGGTATATACTTTATATGATGGATATTATATTTATTCACCAATTGCAAGTACAAAAGTTGATGACACAGGAAAATCAACAACAACTTTTGAACATACTCTAAAACCTTATATGTATTATACAGCAAGATATTATAGTGATGATCCTACAAATAAATTTGATATTGTAGTAAATTATTCTTTAGATAATTATATTACAGTATATGGTAATATAAATGGTGGTTATATAGCAAAAGCAGGTTATTTAACTTATTTAGATAAGTATGAAGATATAATTGACGGCATAATTGCAGTTGATCCTGATCCATCAGAGGTTAAACCAGATACTCCTACTGCTGAAAAATACTATAAAGGTTATAAAGATGAAAATATTGCAGATTTAGGTATAAAAGATTTTTCAACAGATATAATAGAGAAGTTAAAAGATATCGAAGTACAAGATATTGTTGTTGAAGTATCAGATGATGGAAAAATTATAACTGCAAAAGATTTACAAAGTACAGATACTAAAAATCAATATTATGAATTTAAAAATAATAATAGCAAAATATTTGATGTATCAGAAGAAAATGACCCTGAAGTTAAAACTTCAACATTTTGTGAACATAAGAATTCAGTTATAAGAAAATCAATAGAATCAAATTTAAATTCAGCAATAAATAATTATACAAAACAATCAGAAGGTTTAGGAACAACTTATGATTTTTTAATGCCAATACTATCTGAAAATGAATGGAATAAAGTCTTATCAAATGTTTCTATAATAACATTTATGCAAGGCTTACCAATGGGAATGAAAACATATAACAATTATATGATAGTTTCTAGTACAGGAAATAGACAATTTGTAGATCCAGAATCATTATATTTTGTAACAAAAACAGCAGATGGAGAAGAAGGAAAATATTATCATAGAATAAACTGTCCATTACTTGCAGAAGAATTGACAAACGATAATACATTAAGTGTAGAAGGTTATTCTAGTATAGATTTTAAAGGTATATATACAGAAAAAGATGAAGATGGAAATGAAATTAAAGATTATACATATAATCATAAATCATATGCTTGTTATGAATGTATAGTTAGTTCAAAAGTTGGTGGAATAGTATATGATAGTAAAGATAAAGATACAAGCAATAAACAGTATTATTCAAATGATAATACCAATTTAATAACATTTGTAACAAAAAATAATGGAATTGATTATTCTACTTACTATAATGCTAATACAGTTGAAAAATTAATAAATGCATACTATAATGCATTATTTAAAGAAAGATTTAACTTAGTAAAAGTATCTCAATATATAAATGGTGCAATATAAGATTAAAATATAAAATTGTGCGTTGAAAGATTTGCTTTCGCTAACGCACATTTTTTTTAATTATATAAATTAAAAAAAGAAAAATTGGTTATCCTATAAATAGAGGATAACAAAATGAAAACAAATAAAAAATTAATTTTAGGAACGATATTATTAAGTATATTATTAATATGTTTAATATATGTAACAAATATAACATCAATACCAGAAAATATAATAATATTTCAAGGAGAAAAATTAAATTTAAACACACTCTTAGGAATTAGTTTAAAAACAGAAGATAAGAACATAGAAACAATACAAAATTCAAAAATAATTCAAACATCAAGTAATTTAGCACTAAACGAAGAATATACAGGAAAAGTAAATTTAAGTGTAAATTTATTTGGAATGAAAGTAAAAGATGTAACCTTAAACGTATTAGAAACAACAGAAGTAGTACCATTAGGAGAATTAGTAGGTTTAAAATTATATACAAATGGAGTATTAGTTGTAGGAATGAGTGAAATTTCTGGAATTGATAAAAACACATATAAACCTTATGAAAATACAGGCATAATAGAAGGAGATATGATAGTACAAATAAACGAAAATTCAGTTACAAATACAGAAGAACTTATAGAATGTGTAAACAATTCAAAAGGTAAAGAAGTAAGTATAAAATATGTAAGAAGTGGAGAAACAATTGAAACTTATATAAAACCAATAGAAACAGCAAAAGATGATTATAAATTAGGTTTATGGGTAAGAGACGCTGCAGCAGGAGTTGGAACAATAAGTTTTTATGAGCCAGAATCTGGGTTATTTGCATCATTAGGTCATGGCATTATAGATGTAGATACTTTAAAATTATTAGACATATCAACAGGAGAGTTTGTTACAACAAATATAGTATCAATAATAAAAGGGGAAAAAGGAAATCCCGGAAAAATTCAAGGTTCAGTAGAAAATCAAAAAACAATAGGTGAAGTATATAAAAATACCGAATTTGGTGTATTTGGAAAAGTATCTAATACAAGTGTATTAAATGAAGATTTATCTAAAACCATAAAAGTAGCATCAAGAAATGAAATAAAAAAGGGAAAAGCAACTATAATGTGTACTTTAGAAAATAATAAAAAAGAAGAATATGAAGTTGAAATAGAAAAAATTTTTGCAAATAATAATGAAGATAACAAAAGTATGCTATTGAAAATTACAGATGAAAAATTGTTAGAAAAAACAGGTGGAATTATACAAGGAATGAGTGGAAGCCCTATAATACAAAATGGAAGGTTAATTGGTGTATTAACACATGTTTTAGTTTCAGATCCAACTATTGGTTATGGAGTATTTGCAGATTTAATGGTAGAAAAAATGAAGGAATAAATTTGTTACAATTCACAGTTAAAATTAATTTATAAGAGCCAAATGCAAGAGTTTAATATATATTTTACGAAAGAAAAGTTCGTTAAGCCTGCTGCTTACGGATTACCCTATGACCTGACGAATTTTCTTGAGAAAAATATATATTAAACTCCTGCCGATTTGGCATAGTTTTAGTATAATCTGTGAATTGTAACAATTTATTCCTTTATTTTTAAAATCATTGGTCCAATTTCAGTTACAGTACCTGCACCTAATGTTAAAATTAAATCATTATCATTAACATTATTTCTAATATAATCAACAATATCCTCAAAATTTTGAATATATAAAGCATTCTTATTAAGTTCATTTATTTTATCAACTAAATCTTTTGAAGAAATATTATAAGTATTTATTTCTCTTGCAGCATAAATATCTGTAACAATAATATTATCAAAGCAAATTAATGCTTTAACAAAATCATCTAATAAATTCTTAGTTCTACTATATGTATGAGGTTGAAAAATAACCCAAGATTTATTAAATTTAATATTTTTTATAGCATTTGCAGTTGCAATAATTTCTGTTGGGTGATGACCATAATCATCATAAACCAAACAATTTTTATATTTTCCTTTAAACTCTAATCTTCTATTAGCACCAGTAAACTCTAAAAGAGAATTTTTTATAGTTTCAAAATTAATACCATAATTATTACATACAGCAATGCAAGCAAGAGCATTTAAAACATTATGCTTTCCGCCAATAGATAATTCAATATGACCATAAAAATTATTATTATAGTAAACATCAAATTCCGGAAAACCTGTATCTTTAAAAGTAATATTTTTAGCAACATAATTGCAATTAGAATTATTTATGCCATAAGTAATGTATTTACAATTAATATGATTAATTATATCTAAACAATTATTATCATCACCATTTAAAACAAGGAAACCATCATTAGGAAGTAATTTGGCAAATTTTATAAAAGCATTTTTAATATTTTCAAAAGTTTTAAAATAATCTAAATGGTCATTATCAATATTTAATATTACCTCAGTTTTAGGAAAGAACTTCAAAAAACTTTCAGAATATTCGCAAGCTTCTAAAATAAAATAATCACTATTACCAACTTTATAATTTCCATTAATCTTATTTAAAATTGCACCAATTTGAATTGTAGGATCAAGTAAAGCATTTAAAAAACAAACTGAAACCATTGAAGTAGTAGTAGTTTTTCCATGTGTACCTGAAATACAAATTGATTCTGAAAAAGCGTTTGTTAATTCACCAACTAAATCTTTTCTTTCAATAGTTGGAATATTAAGTTTTTTTGCTTGAACTAACTCAGGATCATCTTGTTTAACTGCTGCTGTATATACAACTAAATCAGCATTACAAATTGCATCTATATTATGGCCAATAGTAATATCTATACCATTGTTTCTTAAATTTTGTATTATTTCAGAATCTGTTATATCACTACCAGTTACTTTAATTCCAAAGTTAGTAAGTATTTCAGCAATACCACTCATACTAATACCGCCAATACCTATCATATATACATTTTTATATTTTTTAAAATAATCTAGATTAATCAATTTATACACCTCTTAAATTTAATCAAAATTATTATATACTTTTATTTAAAAAATTTCAATATATAATATGTAATATGAACGTTTTTTGTTAAATTTATACAATTATTTGTATATCTTAAGAATCATAATATAATGCTTAGAAAAAAATAGAAGGTCAAAACTAATCAGAAAAAAATATAATTACAGCCTCACATTTTGTTTTTTTAATAAATTTGTAAAAATAAGAAGGAAAAAAAATATTTTTGTTGAATAATATAATTGTACATAATAATGTACAAAAAATAAAAACATTGGAAAGAGGTGCACTTATATGCAAATAACAGACGTACGTTTAAGAAAAGTAAATTCAGAAAACAGAATGAAAGCTGTTGCTTCTGTAACATTCGATAACGAATTCGTAATCCACGATATAAAAGTTATCGAAAGCCAAAATGGATTATTCATTGCTATGCCTAGCAGAAAAACTCCAAACGGAGAATTCAAAGATATAGCACATCCAATTAATCCAGAAACTAGGGAGAAAATTCAAAGCGCTATTTTAGAAGCTTACAATTCTCCAGATGCTGAAGCAGAATCAGCAGAGTAAAATAAAGAACAAAAACGGGCATTTCGGTGTCCGCTTTTTTGTTTTTCTAAACTATTACAAACAAGTTACAGAAATATTATTTTTTCATTTCAATAAGCGAAAAAACACCATAAAAATGTCGAAAAATAGGATAAAACATAAAATTAAGTCAAAAAATATCAAATCATGCGATGAAAAAGACTTGCCAACAATAGTATTTATAGTGTATAGTAATATACATTCCCGCCAAAAGAAAGGAGTTAAAAATGAATAAGAAATTTTATGGTGAAATATTTATGGAGGAGGAAAAATTAAAAAACAATGGAATATATTACCCAATAAAAATTGATTATTATAAAATTGAAGAAAATACAAAAGAAAACGAAATAAAATATGGAATAGAAATTGTAAAAACAGAATATAAAGATAACGAAGAAAAAGTAGAAATAAATAAAATGTATGAATTAAGTAATAAAGAAAAAGAAATAGATGAAATTTTAAATATATTTAAAATTAATCAAGTAACACCTATATCAGCAGATGAAATAGTTGCAGATTTATTATATAAAATTTAATAAAAACTATTGCAAATTTTAAAATTTTAGGCTAGAATTGTTACAGTTTCAGTATTTTTTCTATATACAAAAAGGCTAATTTACCTTAAACTGTGCATATTTGCAAAGCAAAACGCACAAGTTCCTTACAAAATGTTGAAACTGTAATAATAAAAAAAGGAGAAAATAATGGCCGATAAATTAATTATTGTAGAGTCACCAGCGAAAGCAAATACTATAAAAAAATTTTTAGGGGGAAGTACAAAAGTAGTTGCATCAATGGGACATATTAGAGATTTGCCTAAATCAAAATTAGGAGTAGATTGTGAAAACAACTTTGAACCAGAATATATAAACATCAGAGGAAAGGGAGATTTAATAAAAACACTAAAAAAAGATGCAAAAGATGCAAAAAAAGTATATCTTGCAACCGACCCTGACCGTGAGGGAGAAGCTATAGCATGGCATTTAGCATATATATTAGGAATACCAGAAAATAGTATTTGTAGAGTAACTTTTAATGAAATAACAAAAAATACAGTACAAGAAGCAGTAAAAAACCCTAGAAAAATAGATATAAATTTAGTAAATGCACAACAAGCAAGAAGAGTATTAGATAGAATAGTAGGATATAAAATAAGTCCAGTACTATGGAAAAAGGTAAGAAGAGGTTTATCAGCAGGAAGAGTACAATCAGTTGCAGTAAAAATGATTGTAGATAGAGAAGAAGAAATAGAAAAATTTATACCAGAAGAATATTGGAATTTATATGCAACTTTATTAGATGAAAAATCTGAAAAAAGTTTTGTAAGTAAATTATATGGAAAAAACAATAAAAAATTAGAAATACACTCAAAAGAAGAAATTGATAATATACTAAAAGACTTAAAAGGTGCAAAATACATAGTAGAAGAAATAAAAAAGAGTCAAAAGAAAAGAACACCAGCACCACCATTTACAACAAGTACAATGCAACAAGAAGCATCAAGAAAACTAAAATTTACATTAAAGAAAACAATGTCAGTTGCACAAGGTTTATATGAAGGAGTAAAAATACCAGAAAAAGGTTCAGTAGGTTTAATTACATATATGAGAACAGACTCAACAAGAATATCAGAAGTTGCAAGATCAGCAGCAAAAAAACACATAATAGAAAAATATGGAGAAGCCTATTATGAAAATAGATATTATAAAACAAAAAATGATGCACAAGATGCACACGAAGCAATTAGACCAACATATATAGAACTAACACCAGAAAAGATAAAAGACTCATTAACAAGCGACCAATACAAATTATATAACTTGATATATAATAGATTTATAGCAAGTCAAATGTCACAAGCAGTATATGATACAGTAGCGGTAGATATAAAAGCAAATTCATATAATTTTAAAGCAAATGGTCAAACACTTAAATTTAAAGGTTTTATGGTATTATATGTTGAAACATTAGATAATGAAATAGAAGAAGAAAATGTACAAATACCAGAATTAGAAGAAAAACAAGAATTAAAGAAACAAAAATTAGATTCAAAACAAAGTTTTACAGAACCACCACCAAGATATACAGAAGCAAGTCTTGTAAAAGCATTAGAAGAAAAAGGAATAGGAAGACCTAGTACATATTCTCCAACAATAACAACAATATTAGAAAGAAGATACATAGAAAAATCTCAAAAGCAATTAATTCCAACAGATTTAGGAAAAATAGTAAATAAACTTTTAATAGAAAATTTTTCAGATGTAATAAATATTGAATTTACTGCGGATATGGAAGAAAAATTTGATAATATTGCAGAAGGAAATCAAGAGTGGAAAAAAGTCATAAAAGAATTTTATACACCATTTAAGGAAGTAGTAGAAAAAGTAGATAAAGAACTTGAACATGTTGAATTACAAGAAGAAGTATCAGACGTTCCATGTGATAAATGTGGTAGAATGATGGTTATTAAATATGGAAGATATGGTAAATTCTTAGCATGTCCGGGTTATCCAGAATGTAAAAATGCAAAACCATTAGTAACAACAATAGAAGAACCATGTCCAAAATGTGGTGGTAAAATTCAAGTAAGAAAGACTAAAAGAAGAAGAAACTATTATATTTGTGAAAATAATCCAAAAAGTTGTGATTATATATCATGGAATAAACCAGGGCAAGAAGAAAAAGCAAAAACTAAAACGAAAGCAAAAACAAAAAGTAAAACAAATACAAAAACAACTACCAAAAGAAAAACAACTAAGAAAAAATAGAAAACAAATGGAGTAAATAATGGCGAAAAGAAAAAGTAAAAAAAGAAAGCAAGAGCTAATACTAAAATTAGTAATAGTAGTAGTATTAATATTAATTAGTTACTTTGGCTATGAATTTACACAAGGTGCAAATTTTTTTGATGTAATTAACAACGCAGTAGCATCTTTATCTACATCTAATAGGCAACAAGTAGAAAGAAAAATTGTAAATGGAGTAATGGAAGTACACACAATAGATGTTGGACAAGCAGACTCTATACTCGTAATGCAAGAAGATCAAGTTATGTTAGTAGATTGTGGAACAAGAGCAAAAGGAAGTACAGTTGTTAATTATTTAAAACAATTAGGAATTGATAAAATAGATGTACTTGTAGGAACACATTTTCATGATGACCATATAGGCGGTATGGCAGAAGTAATTCGAAATTTTGAAATTGGAACTTTATATACTCCAAATAATCTTGAAGAAGAAATAACAACATATTGGTATTTAGACTTTTTAGATGTAGTTGATGAAAAAAATGTAAATTGGGTATTTCCAGAAGTTGGAACATCATTTTCAATAGGAGATGCAAATGTTCAAATTATAGCACCTAATGCAAAAAAGTATAAAAATATGAATAATTATTCAATAGTTTTGATGGTTACTTATGGAGAAAGTGATATTTTACTTATGGGAGATGCAGAAAATTTATCTGAAGAAGAAATTATGAATAATGGTTTATTTATAGATGCAGATGTAATAAAATTAGGACATCATGGAAGTGATACATCAAGTTCTGAGAAATTTTTAAAGGAAGTAAATCCACAATATGCAATAATATCAGCAGGAAAAGGAAATACTTATCATCACCCTACAAAAACAGTAATGGAAAGATTAAAAAAATTAGGAATAGTTGTATATCGTACAGATGAATCTGGAACGATTATAATGACTACAAATGGAAATAATATATCATTTAATGTTGAAGCAGGAGACTATCTTAGCGGAGATAAATTAAATTAAAAATTTAAAAAATAAACTTCGTCTTGCGGTGTCATGCGTCGGTCAAAATACATTTAGGTAACCAAATAGGTTAACCTAAATGTATTTTGCCTAGCATTCCTTGCAATACTTGTTTCTTTTTTAAATTTTGGAAAGGAAGATAAAATGGACTTAGAAGAAAAATTAGAAAAAGACATTGAAAATATAGTTTCAGCAACAGAAGATATGTCTAGACACATACAAGAAAAAATAAAAGAAAATTTTATAGATTCAATGGAGAAATATGTTAATACAAACGATATAACTATAAAAGATGTAGCATCAATAGATAGAATTGAAGAAGATAAATTTGCAGTTTGTGAACTTTTTGATGGAAATATGGTAGATATTCCATTAGAAGATTTTAAATATGATGTAAAATCTGGTGATTGTATAAATGTTGAAATAACATATAAAGATGGAAAAATAGATAAAATTGATGTTAAAGATAAAAATGAAGAAGAAAGACAAAGAAGAATTGAATTAGTTGAAGAAAAAATAAAAAAATTAAAAGAAAAAAATAATATGTTGTAATGGAGAAGAATAATGAATATATTAGAAATTATAGCAAAAAAAAGAGATAAAAAAGAACTAACAAAAGAGGAAATAGATTATTTTATAAAAGAATATACAAGCGGAACCATAACAGATTATCAAGCAGCATCATTAGTAATGGCAATATATATAAATGGAATGACAGAAGAAGAAATTACAAACCTTACACTTGCAATGGCATATTCAGGAGAAATATTAGATTTATCTAGTATTGGAGAAAATATTGTAGACAAACATAGTACAGGTGGAGTAGGAGATAAAATTACAATTATATTAATGCCAATAATTGCATCATTAGGAATACCAGTTGCAAAAATGTCTGGTAGAGGGTTAGGTTTCACAGGAGGTACAGTAGACAAACTAGAATCAATACCAGGATATACAACATCAATATCAATAGAAGAATTTATGAATAATATAAAAAAAATAGGAATAAGTTTAATAGGTCAAACCTTAAACTTAGCACCAGCAGATAAAAAAATATATGCATTAAGAGATACAATAAGTTGTACAGAAAATATACCACTTATAGCATCTAGTATAATGAGCAAAAAAATTGCAGCAGGAGCACATAAAATAGTATTAGATGTAACATGTGGAAGCGGTGCATTTATGAAAAATAAAGAAGATGCAATATTACTTTCTAAAACTATGTGTAGAATCGGAAAATTAGCAGATAAGAAAACTGTATGTGTTATAACAAGCATGGATGAGCCATTAGGCTATGCAGTAGGAAATATATTAGAAATAAAAGAAGCAGTAGAATGTTTAAAAGGAAATATGCCAGATGATGTAAAAGAAGTTGTACTAAACTTAGGTGCATATATAATTAAATTATCAGGAAAAGGTGATAATTTAGAAGAAAACAAAAAATTAATTATAGATAGTATACAAAGTGGAAAAGCATATAATAAATTTTTAGAATTAGTAAAAAATCAAAATGGAGATATAGAATATATAAAAGATTTAGAAAAATTTGAAAAAGCGAAATATATTAAGCCACTTTTAGCAAAAGAAGAAGGATATATTAAAAGTATAAATGCAGAAAAAGTAGGTAAATTATCAGTATATTTAGGAGCAGGAAGACTAAAAAAAGAAGAAACAATAGATAGTTCTGTTGGCTTTGTATTTAATAAAAAAGTTGGAGATAAAGTTGAAATTGGAGATAATTTAGTTTACATTCATGCAAATGATGAAGAAAAGTGTGAAAAAGCGTTAAAAGAATTAGAAGAAATTATTGAAATTACAAAAAATGAAATACAAAAAAAAGAACATATACTAGGCATAATTGAATAAAAATTTTAATAACAAGTATATTTTAAACCTTAATCCTTTTTTGTATATTTTTTGAAAAATAATTCCTGACAGCCCTTTGAGGCTGGGGAATACCCGTGAGCATGTCAGAATTATTTTGAAAAAAATACTACAAAAAAATAGGATTAAGTGCACTTATTAAAAATAAAAGTATATGTATATAAAATTTTTATTCAATTTTTCTTTCATTTCTAGTATTTGAATTAGTTAATTTCTCATATTCTTTACACTTAATCTTATATTCTAATTGCATACACATATAGCGATAATACATATATGCTTGCTCATATTGCATCATAGGATTAAACATAGGGTCTTTATACATATCATTCATATTAGGGTCAAAATTCATATTATCAAAAGGAGAAAAACCATTAAAATCCATATTTTTTTCCATAAAGAACCTCCAAATTTTATTTATTCTTTAAATATTATATTAATCAAAATAAAATATATGATATCAAATATTGAAATTTGCATTAATTATTTAACTTTTTAAATCCGGTTTTCACAATAATAAATACCAAAATAAAAAATAAAATTCCATAAATATAATCAAAACTATAAAAATTATTATTTTTAGTTACATTAGAAGAAAAGACAGGAACCAAATCAAAATTAAAAAAAGGAAAAACCTTTATAAGCAAAAAAGTATAAAAACTTGCAAAAATTCCCTGCAAAAATTTCCCTAAAATATAAGGAAAAATTGAAATATCTGTATCAGCAATAATAGCATAAATTTGTAAACAAATAGAAATCCCCCCAAAACCAAGTAAAAAAGAAGTTAAAATAATATTAGTAGAAAGTATTTTATTAGAAATACCAGAAACCAATGAAACACCATTAGTTAACTCTAATAAACCAGACAATATAGGCACACAAAATTTAGCATCAATATTAAATACTTTTAATATTGGGATAAAAACATTAGAAAATACTACTAACAATTTACTTGAATTAAGTATAGAAATAATAATACTAAATAAAACAATAAAACCACCAATCATTAAAATAGTATTAATAGCATTAGAAATGCTTTGTTGTAATACATTTGTGTGAGATTTTTTATTTTCAAAATTTGAACTTTTGAGTTCTAAATTTGCATTATCATTAAATTTCCAAAATCTAAAAACAAAACCAACACTAATACAAGCCAAAATATGAGTGATTAGCAATAAAATTCCAATAGTAGTATTACCAAACATAGTAATACCAACAGTTCCAATAATAAACAAAGCACCAGAATTATTTGTAAAAGTAATTAATCGTTCTGCCTCTGCTTTTGTAATTAAATTATTTTTTCTAAATTGAGTAGCAATTTTTGCGCCAGTAGGATAACCACTTATTAACCCCATAATAAAAACATAAGCACCAATTCCGAGGAACATTAAAAAAGGGTTTCATAATTTTATTAAAAATTTTACCTAAATTTTGTGCAACATTTGTTGTATTTAATAACTCAATAGCAATAAAAAAAGGAAAAAGAGAAGGAACAACAGAATTTGCCCATAAAGATAAACCATTTTTTGCAGCAGAAATATTACTTTTAGAAAAAATTAATAAACAAATTATAAACATACATAAAAGAATACTAAAAAGATTTTTTTTAATATTAACAGTATAAAAACTTACTTTTTTAAACATAAAACAACCTCTTATAATAAAACAATATAATTTAAAATTTTTTAAAATAATTATTGTAATAAATAAACTTGTATGATATTATTTAGTTATAAATATGATAATGGAGGTAATTTTATGATAGCAATAGGAAGCGACCATGGTGGTTTTAAGTTAAAAGAAGAAATAAAAAAATATTTAGAAGAAAAAGGATTTGAATTTAAAGACTTTGGAACTGTATCAGAAGAAAGAGTAGATTACCCAGAAATAGCCAAAGAAGTATCAAAATCAGTTCAAACAAAAGAAACAGAATTTGGAATATTAATTTGCAAAACAGGTTTAGGAATGTCAATAGTAGCAAACAAATTTAAAGGAATAAGATGTGCAGTATGTCATAACGAAAACACTGCAAAATACGCAAGATTACACAATAATGCAAATATATTAGCATTATCAGGTGAAGAATTAACAACAAATGATGCAATTTGTATTTTAAGAATGTGGTTAGCAACAGAATTTGAAGGTGGAAGACATCAAAATAGATTAAATATGATAGAAGAAATTGAAAAAGAAAATATGAAATAATCAAAAATTTGCATTTTTTTCATAAATATGGTATAATTAATATTGTCCGCATTAGAAATTAAAAGGAGAGTGCTTAATTATTATAAAAAGTAAGTTAAAAAATCTTACAAAAGAAACATTAAAAATATTAATTATAACATTAGTAATAATATGTATTACAGGAATTATATTTATATTAAAATACAAAAAAATGTATAAAGTTATAATTTCAAATAATGAAATAGGATACATTGAAAATATAGAAGAATTTAAAACAAAAATAAATACAGATTTATATAGTGAAGAAGAAAAAGAATTCATGGCATATTATACAATAAATGTAGAGCCAGAATACAAAACAGTATTTGTAGATAAAAAAACTAATTCAGATGAGACAGAAATTTTAAATAAAATAAAAGAAAATTCTACTATAACATATTTAGCATATGAAATAACATTAAATAATGAAGAAAAGGCGTATGTTAGTACAATAGAAGAAGCGGAACAAATAGTAGAAGAAATGAAACAAGAAATTGAAAACGAAGATGTAGAAATGACATTAGGAATAGTACAAAAATATACGGAAGACCTAGATAGTTTAAAATTATCTGAAAAAGAAGAAGTAGAACAAAATATAAATACTGAAATAGAAAAAGCAGTTGAAATTAAAGAATCAAGTATAAATGGAGTTGTACTTGCAACAAAACCCGTTAAAGAAACATATATATCTTCAAGATATGGAGATACAGTTGATAGAAATAGCGGACATAAAGGTTTAGATATTGCAGCACCAACAGGAACAACAATAGTAGCATGTGGAGACGGAACAATAAAATATGCAGGTTGGTATTATGGTTATGGAAATTTAATAATTATAGACCATGGAAATGGTGTTGAAACATATTACGGACATTGTAGTAAATTATATGTTTCAAAAGGAGATACAGTTTCTGCAGGAGATAAAATTGGTGCAGTAGGTGCAACAGGAGATGCAACAGGTTCACATTTACACTTAGAAATTCGTCTAAATGGAGTATATATAAATCCACAAAAATATTTGTATAAATAGTTTTAAAAATTATTGACAATCTATTAAAGTTTGTATAAAATAAAATTGCAAGTAAAAATAAAAATACAAAAGAAGGGAGCTTTAAAAATGAAAAAACAGAAATTTAAAGAAAAGGGTATAACCTTAATTGCGTTAGTAATAACAATAATAGTATTGCTTATACTTGCAGGAGTAACATTAAGTATATTGTTACAAACAGGAATAATAGAAAATTCACAAAAAGCAGTAAATTTATATCAATCAAAAGTAGAAGACGAAGTAAAACAAATAGATGATTTAAACATACAGATGCAAACACAATTTGGAATATTAGATAATACAGAAGGAGAAAAAAATCAAACAATAACAGGTGAAGCACCTAAATATAATAACCCAATAATACCAGTAGGATTTAAAACATCAAATGAAGGAGCAAGTTGGAAATCAAGTGATGGGAAAACAGTAGATGGATGGAATAGTGGACTAGTAATAGAAGATAAAGATGGAAATCAATTTGTATGGGTGCCAGCATATATAGAAGATACAGCAAATGAGGAAAATAATAAAGAATTTGTAGACAATAATGTTACTAAATATGAGAAATTTTTTATAACCATACCAAATGATTATTATATAGTTGAAAGTTCGAATGATGTTAGTGATGATAAACCAAGTGAAGTAACAGACGAAGAAAAACAAATAAAAGATTATGGAGGATTTTATATAGGAAGATATGAAGCAGGAATACCAAAGGATTCTACGGCATGGAAACCAACACCAACACCTAATGATACACAAGAAGCAATGCAAACAGCAAGAAATATAAAAGGAACGCCAGTAAGTAAAAAAAATCAAGTACCATGGAACAATATAGATTATATAAAATCAAAAGAAAATGCAGAAAGTATGTATACAGGAAAGAGTGTAAAAAGTGGATTATTAACAGGAAGAATGTGGGATACAACATTACAATGGATAAGTAAAACAAATGATATAAAAGAAGATAGTACAAGTTGGGGAAATTATAGAACATCAACAATACCAGGGGTAACATCATATTCATTATATGCTGATTGGAGAATGGGAGTAGAATGGATAAATGAAACAGCAACAAAGCCAGGAAGAAATGAAAATATATATGAAACAGAATATATATGGTTATTAAAAACAGGAAATACAGAATATACAAAAAGAAACAATATATATGATTTGGCAGGAAATATATGGGAGTGGACTTATGAGAAAAAGAAAAGAGATGAAAATTCTTTTAATTATATTCATCGTGGTGGTGGATATAATGATACTCGGTAAATTAGGACCTGCTAATATACGTCATCACATCGAAGACACATATTCTGGTGGAAATGTAGGCTTTCGAGTTGCATTATACATTATATAATATTATGAAAAAATAACTATTAATATACTATAATTAAGTATTTTAATAGTTATTTTTTATACAAAAAAATTCAATTTATTTTTAAATTTAATATTGACAAAATTTCTGCATATTATATAATATAAGGGAAAAAATAATAACATAGGAGGAAAATTATGGCTAGTGAAGTAAGTGAAGAAGAAAGAGCAAAAGTTCAAAAAATGATAGATGAACTTGTAGAAAAAGCGAAAAAAGCATCAGAGGAATACATGAAATTAGACCAAGAAACAGTAGACAACATTACTAAAAAAATGTCTATGGCAGGTCTAGATAACCACATGAGATTAGCAAAAATGGCGGTTGAAGAAACCAAAAGAGGAATTTACGAAGACAAAATTATTAAAAATATGTTTGCAACAGAATATGTATATCATAGCATAAAATATGCAAAAACTGTTGGAGTAATTTCAGAAAATGAAGAAAAAGGTTACTGTGAAGTTGCAGAACCAATAGGAGTTATAGCAGGTGTTACACCAGTTACAAACCCAACATCAACAACAATGTTTAAATCAATAATTGCAGCAAAAACAAGAAATGTAATAATATTTGGATTCCATCCATCAGCACAAAAATGTAGTGTTGAAGCAGCAAAAGTAGTTAGAGATGCTGCAATATCTGCTGGAGCACCAGAAAACTGTATACTATGGATAGAAGAACCATCAATATTAGCAACAACATTACTTATGAATCATCCGGGAGTTAATTTAATATTAGCAACAGGTGGCACATCAATGGTAAAAGCAGCATATTCTTGTGGAAAACCTGCATTAGGAGTTGGACCGGGAAATGTACCATGCTATATAGATAAAACTGCAAAATTAAAAACATCTGTAACAGACTTAGTATTATCAAAATCATTCGATAATGGTATGATATGTGCATCAGAACAAGCAGTTATTGTTGATAAAGAAGTAAGTGAAGAATTTGAAAGACTTATGAAAGAAGCAAATTGTTACTTCTTAAATGATGAAGAAATAGAAAAATTATTAGCAAGTATGTTTATACAAGAAAAAGGATGTGCTTTAAATGCAGATATAGTAGGGCAAAGCCCATATACTATAGCAAAAAAAGCAGGAATTGAAGTTCCAGAAGATACTAAGATATTAGTTGCAAAACAAACAGGAGTAGGACCAGAATTTCCATTATCAAAAGAAAAATTAAGTCCTGTTCTTGCATACTACATTGTAGAAAATAAAGAAGAAGGAATTGAAAAAGCAGAAAAATTAATTGAATACGGTGGACTTGGACATTCAGCAGTAATACACTCAGAAGATCAAGAAACAATATTAGAATTTTCAGAAAGAATAAAAGCAGGAAGAATAATTGTAAATTCTCCATCAACACACGGAGCAATAGGTGATATTTATAATACAAATATGCCATCATTAACATTAGGATGTGGAACATTTGGTGGAAATTCAACAACAGCAAATGTATCATCAGTTAATTTAATAAATATTAAAAAAGTTGCAAAGAGGAGGGTTAATATGCAATGGTTTAAAGTTCCAGAAAAAATTTATTTTGAAGCAGGATCAATAGCATACTTAGAAAAAATGCCAAATATATCAAGAGCATTTATAGTAACAGACGAATCAATGGTTAAATTAGGATATGTAGATAAAATATTATATCATTTAAGAAATAGAAATGAATATGTACATTCAGAAATATTTTCATCAGTAGAGCCAGACCCATCATTTGAAACAATAAAAAGAGGAGTTGCATCAATAGAAAACTTTAAGCCAGATGTAATAATTGCATTAGGTGGAGGAAGTGCAATAGATGCTGCAAAAGGTATGTGGTTATTCTATGAACATCCAGAAGCAGATGTTGAAGGTTTAAAATTAAAATTCATGGATATACGTAAACGTACTTATAAATTCCCAAAATTAGGTACAAAAACAAAAATGGTAGCAATACCAACAACATCAGGAACAGGTTCAGAAGTAACATCATTTGCAGTTATTTCAGATAAACAAAAAAATATAAAATATCCATTAGCAGACTATGAATTAACACCAGATGTAGCAATTATAGATCCAGATTTAGTTATGTCATTACCAAAATCTATTACAGCAGATACAGGTTTAGATGTTTTAACACATGCAATAGAAGCATATGTTTCAAATATGGCATCAGATTATACAGATGGTTTAGCAGAAAAAGCAGTTCAATTAGTATTTAATTATTTACCAATTGCTTATGAAGATGGAACAAATAGAGTAGCAAGAGAAAAAATGCATAATGCAAGTTGTATAGCAGGTATGGCATTTACAAACGCATTTTTAGGTGTAAACCATTCATTAGCCCATAAATTAGGTGGAGAATTCCATATACCACATGGTAGAGCAAATGCAATAATATTACCATATGTTATAAAATATAATTCAACAAAACCTACAAAATTTGTATCTTTCCCAAAATATGAATATTTTATAGCAGACCAAAAATATGCAGATTTATCAAGAAGAATGGGATTTAAAGCATTAACAAATGAAGAAGGCGTAAATTCATTAATTCAAGAAATTCAAAAATTAATGGAAAGATTAAATATACCAAAAACTTTAAGAGATGTTGGAATTAGTGAAGAAGAATTCTTATCAAAAGTAGATTATTTAGCAGATAAAGCATTTGAAGACCAATGTACTACTGCTAACCCAAGATTACCATTAGTTTCTGAATTAAAACAAATTCTATTAGATGCATACTATGGAAATGAAATTAAATTTTAATTAATAAGAAAATTGTGCGTTTTGCTTCGCAAATATGCACAGAGACTAATATAAATTAATCTTTTTGTATAGGAAAAATGCTAGATTGAAAAATCTAGCATTTTTTTGCATGTAGTTAAAAATTAATAATTTATATAGCTTTTCTTACAATAATATTACAGAAATATTATTTTTTTATTACATTTGAAATTATTATTGAAATATTAATGAAAAAATAGTAATATTAAATAGAAAGAAAATATTAAAATGCATGTTAAAAGGTGAAATTATGGGAAAATTAAAAAAATTTATAATCACATTAATATTTATAATAGGTATTGCATTACTATTTCAAATAAATAATACATATGCAAAAACAGGATATATAACAAACAATAAATTAACATATGTAACTTTAGAAAATGATGAAGATGACGAAGAAACATTAATTTCAGGTTTTGAAATAGGAGAAAAAGTATCAGATGTATTAAAAGACTTTTCAAAAGAATATATTGTAAAAATAAAAAATAGTCAAGGAATAGAAATAACAGATGAACTTGAAGCCAAGATAGGAACAGGATATAAAATAGAAATATATAACTCTCAAGAAACATTAGAAAAAACATTTACAATAGTAGTGTATGGAGATACAACTGAAGATGGAGAAATAGGAGCAGTAGATGCATTAGCAATAATAAAAAATAAATTAGAAGTGACTATGTTTCAAAATAAGGCAACAGAAGAAGCGGGAAGAACAAACATAGAAACAAGAAATAATGATGAAATACCAAAAGCAGATGATGCCCTATTAGTAATAAAACATAAATTATATGAAAAAGAATTTCCAATAGAACAAAGAATAATAAAAACAACAGATGAAGATTATATTTCACCAAATATAAGTGATGTACAAACAGTTGTAGATGGATACAAAATAACAGTTACTGCAAAAGTAGAAGATTCAGCAAGTAAAAATGTAAATACAGAAATTTCAAAAATAAAATCAACAACATATAGTATAGATGGAGAAACTTATCAAGAATCAAATGAATTTACAGTAGAAACACCAGGAAGTTATACAGTATATGTAAAAGCAATCGATAATTTTGATAATGAAACTATAACTTCAACAATAGTAACAGTTCAACAAAGCACATTAACAATAAAACATTATTTAGA